>NZ_JAUBQM010000013.1:0-91887 GCF_036701245.1 Microcoleus sp. Pol14D4 | reverse complement strand
GGCTTAACTGCTTATCAAGCTATTCAAAAAGCCCTCTCTCTTCATGGCTCCCTTTTTTCCCCTAGTTGAGCAATTACGAATATAGAAGAGGCGATCGCCTGTTATCGGGAAGCATCAGAAGTCTATACCCGCGAGGATTATCCCAAACAATGGGCATTGACTCAAAACAATTTGGGTACTGCCTATGGTGAAAGAGAAGGAGTCAGGGCAAAGAATATAGAAGATGCGATCGCCTGTTATCGGGAAGCTTTAAAAGTCTATACCCGTGAAAATTATCCCGAATATTGGGCAGGGACTCAAAACAATTTGGGGATTGCCTATAGTAACATAAGAGAAGGAGCCAGGGCGGCGAATATAGAAGAGGCGATCGCCTGTTTTCGGGAAGCATTACAAGTCCGTACCCCCGAGAATTATCCCGAACAATGGGCAGCGACTCAAAACAATTTAGGGAATGCCTATAGTGACAGAATAGAAGGAGTCAGGGCGGCGAATATAGAAAAGGCGATCGCCTGTTTTCGCTTAGCATTAGAAATTCGCACTCCTACTGCTTTCCCTTTAGACTGGTTGCAATCAGGTAGACACCTCGGCAATACCGCTTTCACTGCTGGTTTTTGGGACATCGCCTTGGAAGGATTCGAGAAAGCAATTCAAGCAGTAGAAAAAAGCAGAAGTTGGGCAACTTCCGACGATATCCGCCAGCAGATTTTAGCTGAATCTATAGGTGTTTACGAAAAGGCAATTCAAGCTTCTGTCAACAGCAACCAACTGGAAAAAGCCATAGAATACTGCGACAGAACCCGTGCTCAGCGGTTAGTCGATTTAATGCACAGCAATGATTTGTATGCTAGCGGCGAAATTCCGCCCGCCGTGCAAAAGTATTTGCAGGAATTTGAGGCGAAGCAGCGGGAAATTGACGCAGAAGTTGAACAACTCCGCAAACCTTCTGAAGGCAATAAAGAATTAGCCGGTGTGGGGAGTCAGTCGCGCAGTCGGGCAGATTTGTCTGCTTACACGGAGAAGATTCAAGAATTGGAGGGGGAGAAACTGCGAATCTGGGAAAATATTCGCAGTTTAGATCCAGTTTTAGCGGGACAAGTTCAAGTCGATCCGATGGAGTTTGCGAAGATGCAGAAACTCATTGACAATTCGCAGACGGCGATTCTCTGTTTTTATACCACGACTGATGACACTCATGTTTTTGTGATTTACAAGGATAAAGCGCCGCAGATTCACACTTGTCAGGGAGAGGGTTTGAAAAATTTTCAGAAGTGGATTTTTGAGAGTTGGTTGTCGCCTTATTTGCAGGATCGGAAAATTTGGCAACAGGGGATGGGTGAGTTTTTGTCTCAGTTATCGCAGCGGTTGAAAGTTGATGAGTTGATTGGTAATTGTTTGGATAGAATTGAGGAATTGATTGTGATTCCGCATCTGTTTTTGCATCAGATTCCCCTGGGGGCATTGCCGATTAATGGAAATGCTTTCCTCGGAGATAAATTACTGCTGCGTTATGTTCCGAGTTGCCGAATCTTGGAGTATTGCAATCAACGCCCAACCATCGAATCGCCCAAATACGGGATTGTGGAAAATGCTACGGATGACTTGTACTTCACTCGTTTTGAGTGCGAACAAATTGCCGAAATTGTGACCAAATCTGAGCGCTTAAAAGGAAGTCAAGAAGCAACAGTCGCAGCCTATCGAAACCTCGCCCAAAATGTGAATGTAATCCACTCCAGCCACCACGCTGTCTCGCGTTTGGACAATCCTTTAGAATCGCGCTTGTTTTTAGGAGACGGGAGTATCACGTTAGGGGAATTGATGACACCGGGTTGGCGCTTGCCGCAGTTATCCGATGTGTTTATGTCCTGCTGCGAAACTAATTTAGGAGGGACAGAAATTACCGATAATCTTCTTAGTTTGGGAACGGGTTTTTTGTGTGCGGGAGCTCGGAGTGTGGTCAGCACTTTGTGGGCGGTGGATGATTTTGCTACTTCGTTATTTTCAATTTTTTACTATAAGTATCGTCGGGATGGATTGAGTCGTCCAGAGGCTTTGCGACGGGCACAGGTGAGGTTGCGGACAATTTCGGGTGCGGAGTTGAAAGAGCTTTATCAACCGCAAATCGAGCCGTTGCTTCAGAGAATTATTGGGGATTTAAAGTCAAAATTGGCTGTGCTTCAAAAGAAAAAACAAAAGTTAAAATTGCGGCATAAATCCTACCACAAGGAGACGGATGAGTTTCATAAGTTGGGGGCGGAGTTGAAGAAAATAACGAAGCGGGAGAATCAGATTCAGAAACAGAAGAAAGGATATGAAAGTTTGAAACAAAATATTTACACTATGTCAAATCCTTTTGATAATTTGAGTTATTGGTCGGGGTTTATTTGTCAGGGTTTGCATTGAGTTGTGGTGTTTGATTGTGTCAACAAACACGTCAGACACACATTCCGGCGGGGGTTTCAACCCCCGCCTCATAGCGAAAGTCCTCTCAAGAGGACTCATGAATTTAACAGTCCTCTTCAGAGGACTTTCGCTATGAGACAGGGAATTAATTCCCTGTCGGACTTTCGGCAAAACGCGCTATTTCATCCACATTAATCCGAGTTTATCTCCGGTTAAAAATCGGGTTCTGCAGCTAAAAGCTCGATCGACAAATCCATCTGTTCCTTCCCCCGCGCCAAAAATCTTTCGCACTCCTGCCAACACTCCACAGCCACCCCAAACTGCTCGAAAACCTCCTCTAGAGGCAACTCTCCCGATTCCACCCGATCGATAATCGCTTCAATTCGATCGACCGTTTCCTCATAATTCCAGTCAGACTGGCGCAACTGCGAATCAATCATAACTTTTCTTCCGCATCCAATACTTCTACAATCTTAACTTTCAGTCGGCCCCGACTCAACCTCACAGTCAATTCCTCTCCCAATTCCAAACCCTCAGTTGTGCGAACGATCGTACCGTCACTTTGGATTACCGCCGCATAACCCCTTTGCAATACCGCCGCCGGATTCAGTGCTGATAACTTTTCTTGCAATACTTCCAGTTTACCAGTTGCTTGCCGCAAAGTTCGGGATGTCGCAGGCAAACGTTTTAATCGATTTTGTAACAGTTGCAAATGCTCTTCTTCTGTCTCAAATCTTTCCCGCACAGCGTTTGCTAAATTGAGCATTCTTTGCTTGTGTTCAAAGTAAAGATCTGCTAAAACGGGTACAGATTGAGCGGCCGCAGCAGTGGGAGTGTGGGCTCGTTTATCTGCTACTAAATCGGCTAGAGATTCGTCTCTTTCGTGGCCAATGCCTGTGATAATTGGAATCGCACAATTGGCGATCGCCCTGACAACTCTCTCATCATTAAAACAAGCCAAATCTTCCGCAGAACCGCCGCCGCGCGCTAAAACGATCACATCAGCCCTACCGTCCAATTCTACGCGGGCGATCGCCCTAGCAATGGCAGCAGCAGCCAATTCTCCCTGCACTCCTGTCGGCGACAGCAACACCCGCAAACCGGGATATCTTTGGGCTAGAGTGCGCTGAATGTCTCCCCAAGCAGCGCCTGTATCGGATGTCACCACGGCGACAATTTGCGGGTGTGCGGGAATCGGGCGCTTTCGGGCGGGATCGAAGAAACCCTCAGCATCCAAGCGCGATCGCAATTGCTGCAACCGCAAAGCCTGCAATCCTTCCCCAGCCGGTAGCGATTGCACAACAGTCAACTGGTACTCGCCGCGATTTTTGTAAACCCGGATGCTTCCCAAAACCAGCAACTGTTCTCCTTTTTCCGGGATTTGCACCAATTTTTGCCGCTGAGAATTCCACACCACGCAGCGAATAGCAGCGCTTTTGTCGGTGTCGCACAGAGTGAAAAAGCAGCCGCTGGGGTGGTGCGAAACGTTGGACACCTCGCCTGTCAGCCAAACTGATTGCAGGTTGCGATCGCCCTCCAACAACTCTTGCAGGTAAGATGTTAGTCCGGCAACAGATAAAGCTGTATCGGGAAGAATTGAAGTCATCCAATTTTAGATTTTAGATTTTAGATTTTAGATTTAGGCTACTATCAATGCTTCGGACAGTGTGCGATTGCTAAGGGTAAAATAAGGGTTTCAGGGCGATTGCCAAATCGACTTGCTAACGGAAAATCAAGGGTTTCCCACTAGGATCTCAAAATAGTCCGGACTATTGTAGTATATCTAAGGTAATTTATTTGTAGGCTGAGCGGGCAATCGTAAATTTAACTGCAAACAAACTCATGATATCAGATACAATCACTTCGATGAATGTGCTGCGCCAAGAGGCTGCGGCGATCGGCATTACTGAGGAAGAAGCCAGAAAATATGGCGACCTCCGACATAAAAGAACTTGGTCTTTGGCGATCGAACATCACCTCTCAATGCAAGATTTTGCCGTTGGCGAAGCCCTCGAAGAGGATCGCATAGAACAATCCTTCACAACTTCCGAACCCGATTCCTCCACCGCACTCAACCACTCTCAGACTGAGGAGTCGAAAGACTATGGTATTCAGCTAACTGCGAACCTAGGCGAATCTAGAGTAACCAAGGAGAATCAAACAGTATCTGTTGCTTCGCCACAACAGCAAGCAGTAGCAATCGGGCGATCGCACACACATTCCGACCAGCGCAGCAACCAAAACCGAGGTTTTAAACAAGTAGTTCAAAATCATATTAAAGCATTAACAATTGCATCCGCCTCCCGCACAAATCTGCCCCATTCACAACTGGGCAATTGGGTTTGCCCTGAGTGTGGGCCGGAGGGCGAATTGGATTGTTACCTTTGCGCCGGAGAAGGCAATGTAGGCGATGTTCCAGCTATTGGGTGGACGCTAGCTTATATGGAAATGTTAGGCTGTTCGGCTCGCGAAATTGAACCGTTGAGAAAAATTTCGCCTTCAGTAAATATTCTGGAATTGAATTTAAAAGTTTGTGTGGCTATCAAACAAAGTAGCGAAGTTTTAGCCAGGACGGAGAAATGGGTAATTAGCCATTAGTTAGCTGAAAGCTCAACAAAATTAAGTATTGATTCTAGCTTTTTCAAAGCAACTTCCAAATCGTCATTAACAACTTGAAAATCGAATTCCCCCGCCGCTTCAATTTCCTCTTTAGCACGCAGCAACCGACGGGCGATCGCCGTTTCGGAATCTTGACCCCGAGTCCGCAGGCGCCGTTCCAATTCTTCCCAAGAAGGAGGTAAAATAAAAATTCGCAGCGCCTGTGGAAAATTATTCCTAATTTGCCTAGCCCCTTCCAACTCAATTTCGAGAATTACCCATTTTCCCTCACCAATTCCTTGCTTGAGACCAAAATAAGGAGTACCGTAAAAATTACCGGCAAACTGGGCCCATTCGGCCAACTCTCCAGCCTCAACCATTTGTTCAAAGCGGCTGCGGCTGACAAAATAGTAGTGCTGTCCCTCAATTTCTCCCTCACGGGGCTCACGAGTTGTCACGGATACCGAAAGATACAATTCGGGATGGCGATTGAGGAGCGATCGCACTAAGGTGCCTTTCCCCACACCGCTAGGCCCCGTCAGAACAATTAATTTACCAGATTTCATCTTTAGAATAGAAACGTGTAATAATTTAAGTTTCCGCTTACTTTAGACTGTCAGCGCTCAAATTGCAACTGACAAACCTCAATCATCCCGACTTTGACTGTCTTTGCTGAGCGCAAAACGATTAGCAACCGTTTCCGGCTGAATCGCTGAGAGGATGACGTGACTCGAATCTGTAATAATTACCGCTCTCGTGCGGCGGCCGTAAGTCGCGTCAACCAGTTGTCCCCGCTCCCGCGCATCAGTAATAATCCGCTTAATTGGCGCTGACTCTGGACTGACAATGGCAATCACTCGATTAGCAGACACAATGTTACCAAAACCGATATTAATTAATTGAATATCCATGAAAATCTTAATCTATGGGTGAACGACTAACTATCAATCCTTACTTTTTATCATATATACAAATATTTTTTATTACAATCCTAAAATTAATCTCAACTAAAAAAATTAGTTGAGATTAATTTTTTACCTTTTTGACGCCGAGTACCCCGTTCTTTATCAAAAATTTAAAAAAGACTCGGTGTTGCCGCTGTATCTTAAAGATTCGGTAAACTCCTCAATTTTTAGTTGCTAATAAAAGCATTACCTGTATCGAGACAAAAGCCTATAAATGTTGCGAATTATAAAGTTAATTTCCAGGAGAGGGAAACTTAAGTATAATCATTGATCGATAACAGTAAATATTTGCAAATGCTGGTTTGATGAGATTTCCAAGCTAAACTAAAAGCTGCTGGCGATCCTCTTCGAGGACTTCGCTAACGCACTTTCTGCCCGATTTTTTACCAAAAAATTGGGGATGATGTGCTAAAATACAGATTTTTATTGCATGATGTTCTATAATAAAATGGGTTTGTAGTGAAAATTTTAGTTTTATTAATACCGATAAAAAAGTGTGGCTAAAATTATCAATTGTATAAAAAATCTGAAAACTTGCAGAGTCTCGCGCCGGACACGGCATTGCCGTTTCTCTACAGATGGTCGCAGGATTATATGTTGCCATAATTGTGAGAATTAGTATAAAAATCTGAGCAATTTAGTTTTTACTACAAACATTTTGAATTCAGCAAGATTTAGGAAGAAATGGGTTTTACGCATGAGATGAATTGCGGTTGAATGGGAATGATTAAACCGCAGAGAACACAGAGAACACAGAGTCAGAGAACAGAGAGATGAATAATTCCGATGCTACCTGATTAGATATAAATTATAGCGGTAAGACTTCATCCACACCGCACGATACGCATAAAGGAACTGCGTAAATTTTTGCCAACAAAAAACTGGGATTAATGCAGATAAATTCACCCGCATTAATCCCCAGTTATTCCACACTTAAATTAAGCTGCAACTAAACCGCTGTGTCTCAACAAAGCTTTAGTGCTCGGTTCGCGTCCCCGGAAAGTTTTAAACACTTCCATCGGGGGCAAACTGCCGCCCAATCCTAACACTGTATCTCGGAAGCGCCTACCTGTAGAGGCGATCGCACTTTCATCTTCCAAACCTGCTTCCTCAAACGCCGCAAAAGCATCAGCGCTGAGCACTTCCGCCCATTTGTAACTGTAATATCCCGCCGCATAGCCGCCCGCAAAAATATGTCCGAAAGCGCACAAAAATGCGTCTTCTTCCAGAGGAGGCAAAACTGTGGTAGTTTTAGCGATGCGGTTGCGGACATCGGCCACAGTTTCGCTGCCGCCCGATCGATAGCGGTGGTGCAGTTCTATGTCAACGCTGCTAAAATGTACTTGCCTGAGCATGACGCTGCCGCTCATGTAGTGGCGCGCTGCTAGGAGTTTTTGGTAGTAGTGTTCCGGCAAAGTTTCCCCGGTTTCGTAATGCTTTGCCATCCCGAACAAAGTCGCGCGGTCGTAACACCAATTTTCCATAAATTGACTGGGCAATTCCACCGCATCCCACTCAACATTATTGATGCCCGAAGCGCCCGGATAGTCTACCGTTGTCAGCATATGCTGCAAACCGTGACCGAATTCGTGAAACAAAGTTTCGACCTCCAAGAAAGTCATTAAACTCGGTTTGCCGTCAACAGGAGGACTTTGGTTGCACACCAAATAAGCCACCGGCAACCGTGTTGTTGTCTTTCCGGCTTCCACAAATTTAGCGCGCACCACGCACTCGTCCATCCAAGCACCGCCGCGCTTTTCCTCGGGACGGCTGTAGGGGTCTAAATAGAAATTGGCGATCGTATTTCCTGCTTCATCATCTATTTGGAAATAGCGCACATCTTTGTGCCACACAGGAGTTTGACCGTCCGCCGCAGTTACTGTCACGCCGAACAGACGCTTTACTAATCCAAATAACCCCTCTAATACCTGTGGCAAAGCAAAGTAAGGGCGCAATTCTTCGGCACTAAAAGCAAACTTTTCTTCCCGGCGCCGTTCCGACCAAAAACCTACATCCCAGTGCTTCAAATCTCCAGCTTCCGGCGCGCCTTTTTCGGCAGCAAAAGCTTTCAATTCTTCTAAATCTTTAACAGCAGCACTGTAACTAGCTAAGCGCAATTCTTCTAACAAAGCTTCCACTGCTGCAACGTCGGGAGCCATTTTGCTCGCCAAGCTCAATTCGGCATAACTGCTAAACCCGAGCAAAGCAGCTTTTTCCTGGCGCAAAGCTAAAATGCGATCGGTCAACGGCCAGTTATTCAATTCTCCGCTACTTGCTCTGCCGATAAAAGCTTTGTACAACTTTTCGCGCAAGTCGCTGCGGGTGCTGTGCTGCATGAAAGGGCCGTAACTCGGAAAGTCTAAAGTAATCCGCCAAGGGCCGTTTTCGGCATCCGCATTTTCTTCGCCCGCGCTGCGAGCGGCTTGAGCTGCTAAACTCAACAAACTCGGTGGCAAACCGTCAATTTCGTCTTTGTTTGTGAGGGTGATGCTGAATGCTTTGGTAGCGTCAAGGACGTGATTAGAAAATTGGGTAGTAATTTCGGCCAATTCTAATTGAATGGCATTAAAACGCTCTTTTTGCTCGCCTTCTAAACCGACGCCGGAGAGTTGGGCATCTCGGAGAGCGGCTTCGACAATTCGCTTTTGAGCTGACTCTAAGCTGTCCCAATTTTCGCTAGCCCGCAGCGCTTTAAAAGCTTCATAAAGTGGTTTGCTTTGACTGAGCTTGCTCCAAAATTTTACTACTTCCGGCTGCACTGTTTCGTGAGCCGATCGCAGTTCCGGGCTATTTTTCACGCCCATCAAATGTCCGACAATGCTCCAGCTCCAATTTAAACGCTCTCCGAGTCGCTGCAATGGTTCTACTAAGCCGCTCCAAGTCGGCTCTACAGACGATTCTAAGTCAGCTAGCGAGGCTTCTAGTTCGGTCAGCAGTTGGGTAACAGCGGGGACTACGTGTTCTGGTTCGATCGCGTCAAAGGTCGGCAATCCTTGACCGATTAGTAACGGGTTATCAGCAATAGTTACGGTTGCAGTCATTTAATTTTCTTGTAACAGGTTGAAAACAGGTGAACTAGACAGATTAGCTTTTCATTTTGTAACACAGTTGTCGAAAAATTTGGGTTCGATCGGGCGTGAGTCGCAGAATGTCAGAGTCGAAAAATATTCCTTCTGACTGATGACTAATGAGTGTTCACTAATTATTAATGACTGCTCTCTTGTGTGTGCTGCAACTCCTTGACAACCGAGATTAAGCGCTTGAGGTGAGGTTTGACAACTTCTTGCTGCTCGTGTTCCAAACGGTGAATTTGAGCTTGGACAATAGACAAATCCGCACTCGATTGGTGTGCCGGAGCTTGCAGTTGGCTTTGCAAATTGGCCATGACTTTCTGGATTTCCAAAAATCGAGTATTTACTACTTCCCAGTCGTCTCTGGTGATAGAAGTTTCTGCCAAGCCTTGCGTCGCGCTTTGCAGTTGCTCTATAGCCTGTTCCACAGCTTGGAGATTCGCCGATTGGCCAACCGATAAATCTTGCAGTTGTTCGCTCACCTGCTGGCGGACATCGAGTACAGCAGACGCCACGATTTCTTGCAAAGAAGCTACCGACTCTCCTAAACTCAGCAACTGCCGCTGAATATCGATCGAATCCTCAAAGCCTTCTGCCCTAGGCATTGCAGCCATTTGCTGGCGCAGCGCTGCAATATCTGCTGACAACTGCTTGCGTAATTTAACAATTACCGTCACCGCCGTTTTTTCGACTTTATTGACAGACTTTTGGACTTGAGCCATTTCCGAATTTTGATGCACCCGCACTTGCTGCTCGAACCGATACCGGTTAGCAACATTCAGCGACAAAGCCAAAGTTAGGGGAGCTACCCCGTAAAAAGCTTGACCGGACACAGCCACCGCCACGGAACCCACACCAGAGGCCGCCAGAGAGGCGTACTCCGCCAGCTCCAGCCAGTGCCTTTGAGGAAAACTTGGTCTCAAGTGGTTTGCAACAGAGGGTTTTGGCTTCCGCACGGCTCTTTGGGTCATAGTATTTGCTCGTTGTTGGTAAGGTTGCGAGATTGGGTGGAGCATCGATTTCTATCCTTTTTTCAGTTATATGTTTTAGATTATTTCTTGGCACTCTTCTATTTTTACCTTTGTGAGTAAGTTAAGGATGACTGACATATTATTATGTATTTGGGAGCCTGTGACGATCGCGCCCAATTCCGGCTGTTAAAAGGTTCGCCCCAACGCGCCCTCTATTTTACAGGAGTTAGCGCCACCGGGTTCGGGCGATCGACAATAGCTGTCCAGGCTAACCGAACAATGCCTAAGACTATTTTAGATTTTGAATTTTAGATTAAAAGTTAAAAAAAGGCGACCTACTGAGGGCGATCGTCGTTTGGAGCTTGTCGGGAGTTGCCTTTTTGTTCGCCCATTGGTATAATCTACTCTTTCTCAATTCCCCCTCTCAAATTTACTGCAAAAATTGACCGATGAACTCAGAAAAACCCGGAATTGGCGATCGGCTAAAGTCTATTTTCAGTATCGCCATCTTTATCATTCTCGTACTAGGAGTAGGCTTTTTAAGCGTGAATTTTATTTCAGCTCTCTATGCAAAATTTTCTTAAAATTAGGACTTAAGCATGAGGTTCATAAACCTAGTTTTTTTACAAAAATACTTCGTCGCAGCCAGCAGAATCGGTAAAGAACCAGGTTTCTTTGGTATTTATGCGTCCAGTATAATTTGGGTTATAACCCTTTGATATATTGTTTCAGTACAGGTGGCAAAGTGTAAAGACTTTCCTGTTTTTCGAGCAAACAGCGCCGCGATAGAGATTGCAATGCGTTTAGCAAATCTGATGATGATATTTGTCCGTTTTGTAGCAATTTTGCGAATTTGACTGGCTGGTTTTCTGTCCCCAACAAGGACATGACTTGTTTTTCTAGTTCGGAAGTGCGATCGTACTGCTGCTGTAAAAAATTTTTCAAATCTTCGGGTAACAATAGGGTATCATCTATTAATAAGTCAGTCACACCTATTCCCAACTATTGAATCAGACTCGCCACGCTTTTTAACCATAAGGGATTGCCTTGGTAGCGGTGAATGAGCGCTTCGCAGTTATCAATTTCTGTTAATCCTTTATCTCGGAGAATTTAGGCGTTGCTGATTCGGGCGTATGAATCAACTTTTGGCTTGATGTTACAAAACTCACCCTCAAGGGGGCTGATAGCAATTGGGAAATCTGAATTCCTAGCTGTATTCAGCAACGCCAAAATCCCATCTCTTTTTCTCATCACAATCTTATCCATAGCCCCCCTTCCACTGCGACGATTGTACCGAGAGCGATCGCCCATCACGCATCAAGAGCGATCGCCCGTCACACCAAATACCAAACACTGGGATGATTGTACCGAGATAGATCGCCCTTCACACCAAATACCAAGTCGATGTCTGGGGTACAATCAAGGTAAAACTTATGATTAATCTTTCAAAAATTAACACAATCAACTGACTGCTGACTCACTAATGCAAAAACTTGCGAACTTGATATTCGCGACTTTCGGCGATCGCAATTTGCAAATCGCCCATTTTGGCATCCAACTCCTCGATTGTGCTTTGTGGCACCGACTTCCACTTCTCCCTAGTTTCCCAGCGAATCAACATCACCACCTCATTTTCCACCGGATCTACCCAAATTTCTTTGCCTAAAAAACCGTCCAAACTTTTTAGTCCCTCCGTCCAAACTTCCTGATCTCGCTGAATAAACTTCTCCCACTTTTCTTGAGGTACTTTAAATTTGAGCCACTCAATTACCATCTTATTTCCTATTTGTAAATAGCTAATTAATCGTTGCAGATCGCAATTTTAATTATCAACTCCGTTCCCTCTCCCGGACGCGAAACACAGCGCAACTCACCGCCGTGCTTTTCTACTACTAAGTGCTGGGATATTGCTAGACCCAAACCTGTGCTCGTGTCTGGACATTTAGTCGTAAACAAAGGGTCAAAGATGCAGTCGAGGACTTCTTCAGTCATGCCAGGGCCATTGTCACTAATGGCGATCGCAACTTCGTTTTCCCCTACCACAAAAGTCCGAATCCGAATTTCGGGATTGAATACTTCAGCTCTCGCTCGGCCTGCAGACAACAAAGACTGACTTTGCATTTTACCATACTTTTCGGCATTTCTCCCCCCTTCTTCCAAAGCGTCGATCGCATTTGTCAACAAGTGCATGAACACTTGGTTTAAGTGTCCCGCATAGCAGTGAACTCGCGGCAAATCCCCGTACTCTTTAACTAGAGAAATCCCCGGCCGTCCCCCTTTAGCTTGCAGGCGATTTTGCAAGATCAGCAAAGTGCTGTCCAAACCCTCGTGGATATCAGCCGGCTTCATTTGGGCTTCGTCGGTACGCGAGAACAAGCGGAGCGATCGCACGACATCGCGAATCCTTTCGGAACCGATTTTCATTGAATTTAGCAGTTTTGGCAAGTCTTTTTTGATAAAGTCTAAGTCTAATTCTTCCATCAAGTCTTGAATTTCCGGCACGGGATGGGGATAATATTTTTGGTAAAGGTCGATCGATCGCAGCAGTTCTTGAATGTAGCCAGTGGCGTGGCTGACATTGCCAGAAATAAAACTAACTGGATTGTTGATTTCGTGCGCTATTCCTGCTACCAACTGCCCCAGAGATGACATCTTTTCTGTTTGAATCAGTTGAGTTTGAGTTTGCTGCAAAATTAACAGCGTCTGCTCTAATTTAGCCGCTTGTTGTCGCAGGCGTTCTTCGGATTCTTGCAAAGCTAAAAGAGACTGTTTACTTTCTGTAATATCCAATCCCACAAATACCGCCGCCGTATTGTTATGGTATTTTTGAGCCACTATTAGATAAGTTTTATTTTCTCCTCGGATGCTCGCTGTTACTTCTTGAGATGTTTTCTTTTTAGGGTTCGCAAAGAAATCGTATACTAAATCGTTAAATTTGGGACTTGTCTCTAAAAAACCTACTTTTTGACCGATAAATATTTCTGCCGGCATTTTGTAAGCGCTAGCTAAATGTCGGTTTACTCCCAAATAGCGCAAATCTGAACTTACCCAAGAAACCAATCCGGGCACCGCGTCCAAAACGGCTTGAAGTTGCTCTTTTGCCTCTACGAGCGCTGATTCTGCTGCGAGGCGAGCGGAAATGTCGCGGGCGATAGCGCAGCGGTATTCGCAGCCACCGTATTCTAAATAATTGACTTTAACTTCGACGGAAAAACTGGCGCCGTTTTTGGTTTTGTAACTGGTTTCAAAAGTGAGGTTGGTTTGCTCCTTGAGTTGAACCCAGTGTTCTCGCCAATCCGATGCTGGCAACTGCGAATCGATGTCGCTAACCCTCATATTTAGCAGTTCCGATTCCGAGTAGCCGAAAAGATGGCAAGCGGCTTTATTCGCGTAGCAAATTTGACCGTCGGAGGTAGTAAAAAAGATTGTATCAGAAGCATTTTCGAGGGCAATTTGAGTTAGTTGCGGTATTGTTTCTAACTGCTTGCTTTTGACCTCGGACTGAAATTTATTAGAGCAATTAGTTTGAGCGGGAGCCTCAGCGATCTTAGATGCAAACAACATCAAACCGCCGATCGCACCTTCGTTATTTTTCCAAGGCTGAAATACCCATCTTACCGACTCGCTGACAGAGCCGCTTGCGATTTTTCCTGATACAGATGCGATCGATCGCCCTGCCACAAACTCGCTGTATTCCAAAACACCCGCCAAACAAGCCTGGGCATTTTGCTCCCAATATTCCGGAAGATTCGGGAACAGTTCCCAATGAGATCGGCCGATCGCCTCCCCGCGGCCGATCCCGGAATCTGTTTCCCAGCGACGGGAAACCGACAGATAGCGCATTTCACAATCTACCATTGCCACGGCGTCGGCGGAGCGCTCAACAAACCGCCGAAATCTGTCTTTACTCTCGGACACGGCTGCCTCTGCGGGTTGTTGGGCGATCGGGACATTCCCGTCAACGTACCTTCCCAGTCCCTGACTTTTTTGCTGAACTGGCTTAGTTTGCACGGTTTGGGATTTCCTCCATAGCTGTCAAGTTTGAAAAACTCTGTTTTACACCAAAAATGCTGTTTTCCCCTGATTTGCTCTCTCGGACAATACCCTTAGAGGGTATCACCCATCATTGATATCATTTTTGATGGGGATATGTCTATAGGCATTGCTATCAACTTAAGGCTAAAGGTAGTGCCCGCCTGCTGTGTGACGATGAGGCACAGATCGCGCCTGCCTCTGCGAAATAGTCGGAGGCGACTGGAGTGAACTCTTGTCTCCCCCGACTATTCCGGGGCCCAAGAGGGCAGCGAGACTCGGCAAAAAATCAGAGAGACAAGGGTTTTAAGCGATTGTTTACAGCAATGATCTGTAGGTCTTCAAGAAATTTTCCCCACACTTTGAGAGTCAGAAAATTTCCTGGTGATTTTTCGGTATTTTAGACAAGTTCCCAAAAGAATGCAACTGTCTGCCCGGGATCCAAACCTTGAGCTTCATCAGTCATTCCTAATTCTTTAATTGAAAATCCCACATTGAACATGGTATGAGATCGTGTAGCTAGTGCGATCGCCAGATAGCTTGAGAATGCAAGAGAGCGCTCAAACAAATTTGTGCGTAAATTCACTGGTAAAATCCACTCTTCCTTTCCGCAACATTGCAGGATCCAATCTTTCAGTGGTGTTGCAAGTCATCAAAACTACGAGTTTTTGCTGAAATTGAATGCCGTGTTCGTCGATGACGCTTTGATACAAAGTTCCATCCAGCAAACTCAAAATATGTTCAGTTTTGTTAGTGCGTTGGGCCTCGGCAGTCGATCGATCTTGAGCCAAATTATCAGCCTCATTGATAATAATACAAATCCGCTCTAAATAACTCGGTGGCACAAAATTTTCCACAGCATCGTGGTCTAAGATAAAAATCACATAACCCAGCGGCACTAAAATTTCCTTTGCTACCGCTTGCGTCCAAGCAGTTTTTCCCGTCCCCGGTTCGCCACTAACCAAAACAGCCAACTGATTTTGATCTAAAATTGCCTGCTGAACTGTATCGGTAAAACTTTGAACTTCCGCAGAAAACGTGCGAATTGGGAACTGGCTGTGAACCTGTCCGACGCGGCTTTTGTACCCTCCCAGAATCACCGCTAAATTATAAGTTGCCTTGCTAACGAGCGGCGCAATATCTTGGCAAATTAGAGTGTAGCAGCGTCTTCCCCTGTCGTAGCTGTCTATTTGCAGCCAGCAGCCGAATCGAGCCCAAGAAGCATAAACAGTACCCAAAACTTCTAAGCGTTCCCAGCTAACAAACCGCTCCGGGGGATAAGAAAAATGTCGCTCCATAAAAAACTGGGTAATCGCATCCGGTTTTCCGAGCAAATCCAGAACTTTGAAAACAGTAATCTCTTGGAGTTTGTTGAGAACGTAGTCGATGGGAATACTAGCGCGGCTGACCAATTGCACCACAGGCGTTTCGGTAACTAAAACGTCTTTGTAGCGGTAATCCGGGTAAACTGGCTGCGGAGTAATGTAATCCCAAAACTCATCAATTTCGTAGCGAGTATTTTCGGAAAATACATTTAAAATATTTGCCCACCAAGTATATTGGTGTCGTCCCATTGCATCGGCAATGTCGCTAGCTGCGCCTAAAGTTTTTTGAGCTAGTTCTAAGGGATCGGTAGACGCTAAATGTACCAGGTGTTCCCAATCAAATTGACGGTAAAAAGGTCGCCAGCCAGAGCCTAGCAGACCTCTATTGGGAGAATTGTTTTGATGAAAATTGTTTTCGCGATCGCCCATGTTTTCCGCACTCATTTGGCAAAAATCCTACTTACTCTTATTTTACATTTTTTGTCGTACACCTTCTACAAAATACGGGAAAATCATCAAATTATTTTGAGATAAGTGGCTGGCACAAAATCTACTAACCAAACTTTGTTTTCCGAGCAGTAAAATGTATGGCCGTCACGTTGCATTGCTGCGGCATCTACAGTAAAGACTGCCGGGATGCCGTGTCTTGCACCTACTTGGCGCGCCGTCTGGATATTCACGGACAAATGAACGTGATGCCGCGACATTTTCCTAATTCCTTGACTGAGAATTGACTCGACGGCAGCGCTACCTGTTCCGTGATATAAAATATTTGGGGGAACAGCGGGTTCTAACTGTAAGTCAACCTCGATGCTGTGTCCTTGGTTGGCACGAATTAGAGTGCCTGCGGAGTTAAATGAAAAGCGCTGCTTGTCGTTTTGCGCGACTACTTCCTTGAGTTCTGCAAGCTGAACAGGAAAGTTATTTTTTTGGCACGCATCGAGGAGCTCGCTAACAGGAACCCAGCCACCTGGAGCCAGTTCGATGCCGATGCGCGAGGGCGCGTGACGCAGGTGTTTGCTGAGATATCGGCTGATTTTTACTAATCGAGAATCGTTCATAATTTTACTTGATTTATTTAGCTTTTAAATCACCTTTTACAAAATGTCAGTAGCGGGTTATATCGTTGATTGGAGGCAGGTTTATTGAATCTGTTTGCAATGCCGTAGGGCGCTTTAGGGAACCCGCATTTACAGGTTTTTGGGAAACGATTTTCGGATATAAAAATGGGATTTTGCGCGAATTATAGCGGTGATGTGCGCTCTTAAGCACCTAGAGAAGTAGGTTCTGCATCCGTGAATAAAAAAGTGTTAGTAGTGCCATTTTTGACGAGATTTATATTTTGATAATTATGAAAAACTTTGCCTTCTGCCGAATGCTTTCTACCTGGGTATAACTCCGCCAAAAATAGCAAAATTTAGATAGCGCCAGTGACATCCTGCGTCTGCAAAACCAGCTTCTGCAAGCCACTGTGTCTGCTCTTCCACAGAGGAGGGAATATCTTCTTCTCGATATTTTTTAAACCAGGCTGCATCATCTTCTCCGTTAGCTTTCATGTACTGCCGCCACAACTGTTCGTATTGCTCAGTCAGCCGGGGAGTAGCACCTGTCACAATATCTCGAATTAGCAAGATTCCCCCTGGATTAATCGAGTGGAAAATTTTGTGAAATAGCTGTTGTTTACCTGCGCTGTCGAGGTGGTGGATTGCCAAGCCTGAAACTACCAAATCGTAACCGCTACCGAAATCATCTTCTGTAAAGTTTCCTTGCTGCAAGGTCAGCCGTTCTCGGAAAGCGCACAAGTTTGTTTGGCAAATTTTCAGCATATTTTCGGCGATGTCAAAGGCTAGGACATTTGCTTGAGGAAATGCTGACAAAATCATTGCCGACAGTATGCCTGTCCCCGCGCCTAAATCCAGAACTTTTATGTTAGCATTAGTTTCAGAAGTGATTAACTGCAATATTACATCGTGTTGCTCGCCATAGCGCGGAATGAGGCGGGGAATTAAACCGTCATAATCAAAGGCTATTTGTTCAAATTGCTCGCGTACAGCGTCTAAATTCACAGAAAATTTTCCTCAAATTGTTAATAGTTGAGTGCGTCAATAGTGCGTCAATAGTGCGTCAATAGTGCGTCAATAGTGCGTCAATAGTGCGTCAATAGTGCGTCAATGCAGTTGGGCGGTTCTCTTATATCACTGTATATTACATTTATAATACAAACAATCTACAGACCTGTCAAGATGTAGAATAAAATAATTTAAAAGAAGTTACGGACGATCGCCAGATAGGGACTTAGCGTACCCCAAGCCGCCCCTGATTTGGGAAGTTTCTAGCCCTGCACATATTGTCTTTCTGTGCAGGTGAGACAGAATGCCACAGACCCAAAAGCCAGCCGAATACGAGACTTTGTGCCAGCTACCGGGAGTAATTGTGAGACAAAAGTTGACGCTTATGATACCCGTTTCAAACAATAATGCAACTTTAGGTGCGTGCTCCCTACCCTAAATTTGTTAGTAATTTCACATAGTAATATATAAAATATAAAATATAAAAGGGAATTAGCAAGGAGCCGACGATCGGCTAGATATGAAAAAATCAGTCCTCAGATTGACAAACTTTAGCCAACTATAAACAAAAATTGAGTTGACTCCCGAGTGGATGTGGTAACTGCCAATTTTTCCGGAAGATAAAGAGATACAAAGTATTGCACCCGCAGGCGCGGGAAAGAAAATTGTGATAATGAATCAGGATGCAAGTAGATTAGGTGTCAGCCGTCAGGGGAAGATAGAAACAATGGAAATCCAACAACGGAGTAAGGATAAGCCCGATCGCCAGCAACAAAAAGCGTCCGATCGGCTCGATCAATTTTCTACGACAAAAGAAGTAGATGCGTCGCTACAAGAATGTTTAGATTTTAAAATAGCGATCGACCGATCGGCAATTGCGATGAGGACTGACGCGCGAGGAATTATCAACTACGTCAGCGATCGACTTTGCTGCATCTCCAACTATTCCCGCGCTGAACTAATCGGCAGCCACTTTGGCATCCTCCATTCGGAATATAAATCTTCGAGATCGATCAAAAATTTGCTGTCAACGGTTGCCAAAGGTGAAGTTTGGCAAGGAGACATTCAGAATAAAGCTAAGAATGGAACTGATTATTGGGTGTACGCAGCAGTAGTTCCACTGTTGGAGGGCAAGGGAAAACCCTGTCAGTATTTGGCGATCGGATTCGACATCACCGCTCGCAAAGCCGTTGAAGCCGCCCAAGCCGAAGCCAACCGGGCAAAAGACGAATTTCTGGCGATCGCCTCCCACGAACTGCGATCGCCCCTGAGCGCGATTTTGGGATGGGCGCAGCTAGCCCGATCGCGCAATTTAAACGAAGCCACCACCAGGCGCGCTTTGGAAATCATCGAGCGCAACGCCAAATTACAAAACCGACAAATAGACAATCTCCTCGACCTCTCGCGCTTGCTGCGAGGGAAAGTGTGCCTCAACATCGGCCAAGTTCACCTCCCGTCTATCATAGAATCGGCGATCGACACTCTGCGTCCCGCCGCCGATGCCAAAAACCTCCGCTTAGAAACACATTTCGACCCCGCGGTCACCTACGTTTTGGCAGATGGAGAACGATTGCAGCAAGTAGTCTGGAACCTCCTTGCAAACGCCATAAAATTCACCCCAGAATCGACACCATACCCAGTGCAAGTGTGGATCGAGCCTAGTCAGTCAGGGGTCTTGATTCGGGTCAGCGACAGCG
Organism: Microcoleus sp. Pol14D4; assembly: GCF_036701245.1. Lineage (NCBI taxonomy): Bacteria > Bacillati > Cyanobacteriota > Cyanophyceae > Oscillatoriales > Microcoleaceae > Microcoleus > Microcoleus sp. Pol14D4. Next base: position 72,759 of record NZ_JAUBQM010000013.1, on the reverse strand, counting down.
GTTGCGGCATCGACCCCAAATTTCTGCCACACATCTTTGACTACTTCCGCCCTGCAGACAGCTTCCAGAATAAGGAACAAAATCGGCTGGGGCTGGGGCTGTCAATTGTGCGGCAGTTGGTGGAACTGCACGGGGGAACTGTTTGGGCTTCGAGTCCCGGCCTCGGTCAGGGGGCAACCTTTGGGGTGCTGCTACCGAGCGCCAACAAAAATGCACCCGACGATCGCACTGCTGCGATCGCCCAAAGGGAAAGCAGACCCGGATCGGTTTCCAGACCCCTAGCGGGAAAACAAGTCCTGGTGGTCGAAAGCAGCGCCGAGATCCGCCAATTTCTCAAAACTGGCCTCGAAGCATTTGGAGCCAAGGTAACAGCGGTGGGTAGCGCCTGCGAAGCGATGGCGGAGTTGCAACAGTCGCGACCCGACGTGTTGGTGAGCGATATGACGGTATCGGGAGCCGACGGCTGCGATTTGATCCGCCGCATCAGAGCAATGGAAATGTCCGAACACAGGCAACTGCTGCCGGCAGTGGCGCTGACGGGAGGCATCGAGGAAGAAGATTCGGCATCGGCGCTGGAGGCAGGGTTTCAGAGGCATTTGTCGAAGCCGGTGGAAGCGAATCAGTTGGTGAGCGCGATCGCCCAATTGGCTGGACTGACTGGATTCGGCTCCGGAGAGTGGGGATCGGGAAATATTCGGGCAACCACACCCCATGCCCTGCTACCGGAACCTAACAGTTTGGACGACAAAAATTATCTGGAACAATTAACAAGTGACAGCAGAGAATTACCGCTGTTGCTGGTAGTAGAAGATAACAATTTTCTGCTGGCTTACCTCCAAACTTTATTAACTCCGTACTATCGAGTCGCCGTGGCGAGGGACGGGGTTGAAGGTTTAGAAAAAGCCAAAAGTTTGCAGCCAAATTTGATTGTTAGCGACCAAATCATGCCCAGACAAAACGGACTGGATTTGCTCAAGGAGATTCGGAACACGCCAGAATTGAAATCCACTCCGGTAATATTTTTGACAGCGCGATCGGGGATGGAAGCTCGAATCGAAAGTTTGGATGCGGGTGCTGACGATTATATTTCAAAGCCTTTTGACGAGAGGGAATTGCTCGCTAGGGTGAGAAATTTGTTGAGATCGCACTCAGCCGAACAGCAGTTGGCGGAGCTCAACCGTCAGTTGCAGCAGCAGAAACAGCAGTTAGAAACAGTGAATCGAGCCTTGCAGTATTTGGCAAATTACGACAGTTTGACTGAGGTAAGAAACCGCCACTCTTTTAATGAATACCTCGATACGGAATGGCGGCGTTTGGCAAGGGAAGAAGCACCGCTGTCTTTGATTATGTGCGACATTGATTATTTCAAACTTTACAACGACACTTACGGTCACCAAGCGGGGGATGAATGTTTGCGGCAAGTGGCGGCAGTGATCCAGCATTCGGTCAAGCGAGCGGCAGATTTAGTAGCCCGTTACGGTGGAGAAGAATTTGTAGTAGTTTTGCCGAATACGGATATTGAAGGTGCCACTTGCGTAGCTGAAATGATCGCACAACAGGTGCGGGGTTTGCACATAGCTCACGCTAAGTCTGCTGTCAGCGAATACGTGACGCTGAGTTTGGGTGTAGCTTGCTGCATTCCGGCGCCGATGTCGCATCCGGGGGCGCTAATTGCGATCGCCGATGAGTCGCTTTATCGGGCGAAAGAAGCAGGGCGCGATCGAGTTTCGGTTGCCGCATTTGAAGGATAATATAATAGTTAAATAAAATTGTATGGTGTGTCAGAGAGCGCTAGTTTCGATTTAAACAGGTTTTTTGGTCGGACGCACCATACAAATGTGCTTGCAAAATTGTGCGAATTAAAATTGCTATAAAATAGTTAAATGAGGTCGTGCCATGACAGCAACATTAGACAAACAAAAAGACCAGCGCCTAATTGATTCCGGGATTGATTGGGAACAATTCAAGCTAATCGAGCAGGGGTTTTCTGATTCCCCCGGTATCAGACTTTTTTATTTCAAAGGTGAGGTAGAAATCTTAGCAGTTTCGCAAGAACATGAATCTTTCAGCAGGACGATCGCAGGTTTGCTGATAGACTACTTTGTTGAAAAAGACATTGAGTTTAACCCGTTGGGTAGCTTTACCCAAGAGAAGGAACAGGAAGTCTCAGTACAAGCTGATGAATCTTTTTTAATTGGCAAGTCAACAGGTATTACCCCCGATGTTGCCATCAAAGTAGTGTTTAGCAGTGGGGAAGAAAGCAAATTGAATCGCTACCAAGCCTTGGGAGTACCCGAAGTTTGCTTTTGGGAGGATGGAGTATTTAGCCTGTATCATTTGCGATCGCACGGATATGAAAAAATTGACCAAAGCGAAGTTCTGCCCGGTTTAGACATCAACCTACTGTCTCGCTGCTTGCTGATAGCTTCTAGGGTTGAAGCAGTTAAGGAGTTTCGGCGCGGTATTACTCCGGTATAGAGAAAAAGTGGAATTTGGTTTGTGGTTCTTGACAGCCGTGTATTACAAATGTAGTATAAAATTGCGGTAGAAAAGCTCGATCGACCGACACCAGCAAACAAAATTTAGAAAAAACCTATGCAACCCATCCGACAAGGCGACGTAATTCTCACTCCCGTACAGCAAATCGAAGGAGAAAAAAAACCTCACCTAACTCTCGCCGAAGGTGAAGTCACCGGACATTCTCACCAGATTATTGAGGGACAAGCTGAACTCTACGAAAAAGACGGCACTCTGTACTTGCGGGTGCTTTCACCGACAGCTTTATTGAGTCACGAAGAACACCATGCGATCGCAATTCCCGAAGGTAATTGGATGGTGCGAATTCAGCGCGAATATGAACCGCAAGGTTGGAGGTATGTCGCAGACTAAGGTTAAAAAACTAACGCCTGAACAAGCTGCGGAAACAATTAAATCGGCTTAAAGTGCGATCGGCAAAAAAGCACCGAAAATCATTTGGCAGTCTGTTGGATTTTTGGATTTCGGTTTTTAATTTCACTCATTCCTACGGCAGAAATTGGAGTGTTTTTAAATCTATTGTGCAGGATTGCGGCTGGATTTATCCCTCTGAAAAAGTTTGCATTATCTGCGAAAAGCCGATCGCACTTTCTGCAGACAGCAACCACCGCTTGCACGCCGAAGGAACACCAGCGGTACAATTTGCCGACGGTGTTTCGATTTACGCCTATCACGGCGTGATTTTGCCGGAATGGTACGGCAGGCTGCACCCGGATCAGTGGCAGTCTAAATGGTTGTTGAAGGAACAGAATGCAGAAGTTCGGCGCGCGTTAATTCAGGGAATTACTTACGAGCGCATTTGTCAAGAATTAGCGGTGACAGAATTAGATAGTTGGCAGAAATACACTCTATTAAGCATCGAGTTTGACGATGATTTTGATGACGAGGGTAATGCAAAGCCAGTTTATTTGTTAAAAATGACTTGTCCAAGTACGGGACACATTCACGCTTTGCGAGTGCCGCCCGATCTAGAATCAGCTCAAGAAGCAATTCGCTGGGTAAATTGGGATATTGACCCAAAGGAGTTTTCCGTGCCAACCTGAGTAATACAAATTTAAAAAAGTGTTGCTACAATCATTAGTCTTATACCAATTGTTAAAAGTCACAGAACCCCGCCCCGGACTTAGGCTAAACCGTTTCCACAGCCGATATCTGTACCTCAGTCAACTGAAAACCGCTATATTGACAAAAGCCTTAATCCATGAAACACCGATAAGCATTCCTGCAGTGTGCCAGTTCCCAGGGTGGAATGCACCAACCACCGATCGCCCAAAAACAGTTAATAACATGAAGAAGAAGCCCACCCTCGATCGAAGGTGGGCTCAGTTCATGCCAGCTTACCGACAGCTAGGCAATCGGGTCTCTTCGCTGGTAGACGTAAAATATCGGAAAAAGATCCGAACGTCCGAAAAAACTTATCGCCCACCATTAAGCTTCAGTTTACCCAACCGGATCGGGAAAATTGCGCCCCTAGCGATGTTCCCCTGAAACCGGGGAACACTGGGGCTTCAACTTTTCAATAGACTTCTGCAAAAAAGCTCGTCTTGGGTCGGCAGGATGCCCAAAGCCTACTCCGCACAAGAATTAAAATTTTTCGAGAAGTCTCATAATTCTCCTCTTTAACTTTGATTTGCCAACCGATTAAGCATCGTGATCGTGTGCAAAACGACGGAACAGGAAATCTAGGGCGTAGTTCCGCAAATTGTAGTATTCCGGATCTTCCATCATTTGAACCCGATCGCGCGGACGCGGGAAAGGAATCTCCAAAACTTCGCCAATTGTCGCCGACGGGCCGTTAGTCATCATCACCAGTCGATCGGCCAAAAACAGCGCTTCATCAATATCGTGAGTAATCATCAACACCGTACAGCGGTGATCGTTCCAGATTTTCAGCAACTCTTCCTGCAATTCCTCCTTAGTAATTGCGTCCAGAGCACCAAAAGGTTCGTCTAAAATCAGCACTTTCGGGCGAATTGCCAAAGCGCGGGCAATAGAAACCCGCTGCTTCATCCCCCCTGAAATTTGTGGCGGTCTTTTCTGGGCAGCTTCTGTCAATCCCACCATCGCCAAATGCTCATTGACGATCGCATTTTTTTCTACTTTCGACTTATTCGGAAATACAGCATTAACCGCCAGATAAACATTTTCAAACACCGTCCGCCAAGGCAGCAAAGCGTAACCCTGAAACACCACCATGCGATCGGGGCCCGGCTTCGTAATGCGCTCTCCATTAATTGACACGGTGCCCTGGCTCGGATGGCTAAAACCCGACACCATATTTAACAGTGTTGATTTGCCGCAGCCCGAGTGTCCGATCAGAGCAATAAACTCTCCCTCAGCTACATTCAGATTGACGTTTTCTAAAGCCCTGTAACCGTTTGGATATACTTTATAAACATTGTCCATCACCAAAAAAGGTTGGCGGCGGCTTTTTCCCCGCTGGATTTGAGTTTTGGTGTTCGTCTGGTTTTTAGTGGTGTTGAGCATGGGTTTAGGAAATTGTGAGTGGGTGATTCGCAAAGAAAGAAGGAAGAGGCAAGAGGGAAGAAGGAAGAGGCAATTACTAACTAGCAATTAGAAGTTAACAACTAACAACTAACAACTAACAATTAGCAATTACCCTGTTTTTATCGAACTAAAAACCGCTCTAAGCAGCTCTGCGGCCGGAATCGAGTACAACTTCCGCCATCGTGAAATCGCGTTTAATCGCCAGATTGTTGAGATAGCCGATCGGATCGTCAGCATTAAACACCGAGCCGTCAAACAAGCTGAGAGAACCGCGAGTGTAAGTAATATCAGCCATCCCCAGCTCTCGGGCCGCCGTGCTGAACGCACCGACTCGCACCACCCGTTCCAGAATTTCCACCCAGTTGCGCGGGAACACAGTATCGCCCCAGCGCGCCATCTGTACCATGTGCCACAGTTGTTCGGTGCGGCTCGGGCGATTCACCCCCTCTCCAGAAAACAAGTGGTGGGCGTATTCCCGCATCGGAGTATCAAGGTTGCAAGCAACAGATTTCGGGTCGCCGAGTTGGATGTAACTCTTGTCGGTGGCGACGTACTCCCTTCCCGCGACAATTTCCGAAACCTCGGCGGCGTGATTTGGATCGGCGCAGTAGTGACAAGCTTCCAGCAAAGCTTTGACTAGAGCAATGTGAGTGTTGGGATAAGCATTTGCCCAGTCTTCCCGCACCCCCAAAATTTTCCCGGGGTGTCCGGGCCACAGTTCCAAATCTGTCGCCACCGTAAAGCCGACTCCTTCCATCGAGGCCCGCAAGTTCCAAGGTTCGCCGACGCAGAAACCGTCAATAGTGCCGCCCTGCAAGTCAACGATCATTTGAGCCGGTGGGATATTTTTCAGCAACACATCGCGATCCGGGTCAATGCCGCCGGAAGCCAACCAGTAACGCAGCAACAGGTTGTGCATCGAAGACGGGTGAACGATTCCCATACGGTGCGTTTGCGCGGGCGTTCTCTGGAGCATTTTTTTAAAGTCTGCCAGAGTGTAGATTCCTTGGTCGTAAAAGCGCCTCGCGAGGGTAATTCCGTTGCCGTTGCGGCTCATGGTGAGGGCTGTAACCGTCGGAATCGGCTTTTCTTGGTGGCCCCCCAAGCTCAACCACACCGCCATTCCAGAGGGCATTTGAGCTGCGTCTAAGTAACCTGCAGCGATGCCGTCTACAATGCCGCGCCAGCTTGTTTCCCGCACGAGGTGGACTTCATCGAGCCCGTGTTTGGCAAAAAAGCCTTTTTCTTTGGCGACAGCGAGGGGAGCACAGGCTGCCAGCGGAATAAAGCCGAGTTCGAGGTTGACTTTTTCCAGGCCGTGGCGGGCGATCGCGGGTACTTTCCGCGCCCGCAGTTTTTTGACGCGCTTCTGCTGGTTGAGGAAGTAAATCATTTCGCTGCGTAGAGCGTAGTAGCTGGGGTGTGAGACTACTTCCATCCGTTTGCGGGGGCGGGGGATGTCTACTTCGAGAATGCCGCCAATCTTCGATTCTGGGCCGTTGGTGAGCATGACGATGCGATCGCTCAGCAACACCGCCTCATCCACATCGTGCGTTACCATCAGGGCGCTGATTTCGTACTCTTGGCAAATTTCCATCAACTTTTCTTGCAAGTTGCCGCGAGTCAAAGCATCCAAAGCGCCGAAGGGTTCGTCTAAGAGTAACAGTTTGGGCCGCAGGGCCAGAGCACGGGCGATCGCCACGCGCTGTTTTTGTCCGCCCGACAGCAGTGCGGGTTGCTTCTCGGCGTGGGGAGTCAAGCCCACCATGTCGATGTGTTTTTGAACGATTTCGAGGCGTTCGGCCTTGGGTAAGCCGCTCATCACCGAGTCTACGGCTAGGGTAATGTTTTCTCTGACCGTCCGCCAAGGTAGCAGGGAATAGTTTTGGAATACTACCATGCGATCGGGGCCTGGCTGGGTGATTCTTTGTCCTTCTATTGTCACCAATCCTTCTGTCGGCAGATCCAAACCTGCCACCATATTTAGTAGCGTAGATTTACCGCAGCCTGAGTGTCCTATCAAGGAGATAAATTCTCCTTTTTTAATTTCTAAGTCGATGCCTTTGAGGGCTATGTATGTGCCGCCGTCTGTTAAATTAAATACTTTTCCGACTTGTTCTACTGCAATCAAAACAGACATGATTTTCTTGCCTTTTTTGTAGGTTTGTTATTTCGCTAGATATTGATTGTTGACTGTTGACTGTTCGCTGTGGATTGTTAGCTGTTAATATATAACAGCTAATAGTTAATACATTCCTGGATGCCTAAAACTGGTCTTTAAACTAACCAAAATACTTTGTTTAATCCCTCAACAATAGTTGAAAAAACAGGTTTCTGAGCCTCGGAGGTCGTACTTCCTGTAACAGTCAACCGTCAACCGCCAACCGTTAAACCATAGAATTAGCTACTTTCCTTGAGGGGGGGCTATTTTTTGCTGCAACCAAGCCATCATGCGATCGAGCAACAAACCAACAGCCCCAATGTAGAACACCGCTAACAGAATTTCGCTGATGTAGTTTTGCTGGTAAGCATTCCAAATAAAGAAGCCGATACCCGTAATTCCCGACATCACGATTTCCGCAGCAATAATCGCCAGCCAAGCCAAACCGATCGCAATTCTCAATCCTGTGAAGATATAAGGAAGCGCCGACGGAAACAAGATATTCATGTAATATTCCTGACGAGAAAGCTGCAGCACTTTCGCAACGTTGTTGTAATCGTCGGGAATTTGGCGAACACCTTCAGCCGTGTTGATTAAAATGGGCCAAACTGAAGTGATAAAAATCACGAACAAAGCAGCAGGTTCGTTTTGTTGCAGTGCAGCCAGGGCAATGGGCACCCAAGCCAAAGGGGCCACCATCCGCAAAAACTGAAAAAGGGGATCTAAAGCGCGGTTTAGAAAAGGATTTGTACCTACCAAAACACCCGTACCAATTCCCACAACGGCCGCGAGAGTGTAGCCTTTTGCCACCCGTTCCAAACTCGCCAAAGTCTGCCAAAATAAGCCAATTCCGTAGGTTTTGGAGTTCATGAAAGGATACAGCAACAAAATCCGCGTCCGTTCGTCAGTCCAAATGCTGATCGGCCCTGGCAGTTTGATCAGTCCCGTACTTGACAAGAATTGCCAAACCAACAGAAACCCCAAAACTCCTAAAATTGGCGGCAAGATATTTGGGGAATTCTTCTTCCAAAACTCGCCAAAAGCTCCTTGTGCATTGCCGCCTCTCCGACTTGTACTTACAGCCATGCTGCTAATCTCCTATGTCTGGTGCTGTGTATTTTCGAGACTAAATTTCGAGACTAAATTATGGGAAGCTAAGACTCCATCACACTTTTTTAATTGCCAAACTCTTGAGATAAGCTTCTGGCTTTTCCGGATTAAATTCTGTACCGTCAAAGAACTTCTCAACGCCCCGAGACGTACTTTTCGGAATGTCAGCATCAGCAACTCCGGCTAATTTTGCTGCGGCTTTCCACAAATCTTCGCGGTTGACTTTATCGATAATTTCCTTAGAATCTGCCAAGGTTTTTGCTGGCAGGAAACCCCAGCGCACGCTTTCGGTTAAGAACCACAAATCGTGACTCTTATAAGGATAGGAAACGTTGCCGAGATCGTCTTTCCAGTACAGCGGACTCATCTTGAAATCGTCAATCTCTGGTTGACCGTCACCCATCATGTACTTGCCTTGGTAGGGAGGTGTCAAAACTGCCGGAGGTACGTCAAAGTAGTTTCTGCCAGAAGTAATGGCAACTAATTCGGGGCGATTTTCTGGTTTGTCGCACCACTGCTGGGCTTCGATCAGTCCTGCTAGCAGGGCTTCGGTGGCTTTCGGGTGTTTGTCTACCCAGTCGCCACGAATAGCGAGATATTCCTCTGGGTGATCTTTCCAGATTTGGCCCGTGAGGGCGGACATAAAGCCGATGTCCTCTGTGACGATCCGCAGGGGCCAGGGGTCGCCGGTACTGAAACCGTCCATGCTGCCGGTTTTCATGTTGGCTACGGTTTGCGCTGACGGTACTGTTAGCAACTCGGCTTCTGTGTCGGGATCGATGCCGTTAGCTGCTAGCCAGTAGCGAATCCACAAGTCTTGATTGGCTTTGGGGAAGGTGTAGGCTGCTTTGAAGGGCGTGCCTGCTTGTTTGAGGCCTTTGATGTAGTCTTGGGCTGCTTGATCTAGTTTGAGCCCTATGCCTTTGCCTTTGTGTTTTCCGGCGATCGCAATTCCATTTCCCTGAGTGTTCAACTGGGCTAGAACATACATCGGGATTTGGACGCTATTTTTGGTAATCAACCCTTTACTAATTTGATAAGGCATGGGCATTTGCCACTGGCCGCCATCTATGCCGCCGCCTGCCGATCCGATTTCTAGGTTATCTCTGGCAGAACCCCAGTTGGCTTGCTTGGCAATCGTGACTTCAGTCATGCCGTATTTGGCAAAAAAGCCTTTTTCTTGGGCAATGATTAAAGGTGCTGCTTCGACGATCGGGATATATCCCAATGTGATTTTAGTGCTTTCAATTCCTTCGACTCTTTTCTCGTTGGCAACAGCCACTACTGAGGTAGCTGCGGGTGTCGCGCCGTCAGCACCGGCAGTTGCACCGGGTTCTGGGGGATTTCCCAAACAACCTTTGAGCAGTATTGAACCCAGGGCAGATGCACCTGCTGTGACGATAAATTTGCGTCTGGAAAATTGATCGGAAAATCTTGTCATAGTCTAGCCTCGCTGCAATTCATAATCTTCTGTAACGACATCACTGAAGTTTATCAATGCGCTTTTTTTCAGTTCGCTAATTGGGTTGAGCGAACTGTTTTGAGCGCAAGTTGGCAGGAGGGAGCAAAAGATTTATCGCTAGCATAAGTCTTTAAACTATCCCTGCTGATTTGACTTTTTTGATTAATATCGATATCTCGAGCTGCCGAGTTGTGTGAACTCACTTTTTGCGAGCCGCACGTTTCCTTGGCTTCGTTATTAGCTTACCGTACTCTTGCGGAAATTATAAAACAATTATTAAATTTGATTGATAAGTAAATCTTTTAGCAGTCCGCTATCGCTCAGGAGCAGTTTGGAAGAGCGATCGGGTTGGCTTATCAAAACTGTTTCTAATCAAGACTGGCGGGCTAAAGGTTGTAGCGAATGGCGATCGGGGGCAATTCAAATCTATTGTCAATAAGCGGCAAATATCGCCCCCGGTGCACATTTACTTTGTTAATATGTCTCTATTTTTTTAATGCTTAATTGTAGTTGATTATACAGAAATATTTCATTTTATACTATCTTGCTGTTTGAAAAGGGTTAACAGGTTTTCAGTGGTGGACTAAAATAGGCGCTTAATCGTAAGTAATTTAACGGATAGGATATGACGCGGGCTTTCAGGTTCGATTTCTGTAAAACAGAGAAACCCGGTTTCTTGAAGAAACCGGGTTTCTGAACACCCGAAATTACTAATCGATCGCAGTACCTACAAATTCGATTAGTTGGGCGGGTCAAAGCGGTTGACCCAGAGAGCAACACCGATCATCGGTAGCGCGACTCCGAAACAAATCAGCCACTGATCCAGATTCATCGGAGCCGTCTCAAATATGCGATTGACAAACGGAGAATTAGCAAAGATGATCTGCAAAATCACCGCCAGGACAATTCCCACACCGAGGGCGGGAGCGCCGCTAACTTCTTCCTTAGAACCGCTAAACTTAGCAATCAAAGAAGGCAACAACTGGCTGAGACTCAACAGGTAAAAAATTCTCCCCATTACCAAAGCTTGAATCGCCATCGTGCGGGCTAGTGCCAAAGTTCCCCAATCCGCTTGGCGCACCCATTCAAACATTCCGAAAATCAGAGTCCAGTTGTAAAGAGAAATCGCGATGATCCGCTTGATCCGATTTCCGGTGAGGAAAGGTTCGTTTACCGGTCGGGGCTGCTGTTTCATGACTCCCGCTGACTTGGGCTCGAAAGCCAGAGGCACAGTCATGGTGATCGAGTTGAGCATATTCAGCCAGAGAATTTGTAGCGACAAAATCGGCAATTCTCGACCGAGGAGGGTGCTGAGCAATATTGTCATCGATTCTCCGCCGTTGACTGGGAGAATGAAGCTGATTGCTTTGAGCAGATTTTTGTAAACAGATCGCCCTTCTTCAACAGCAGATTCGATCGACGCAAAGTTATCATCGGTAAGAATCATGTCGGCGGCTTCCTTAGACACCTCAGTACCGCTGCCCATCGCAATGCCGATATCCGCTTGTTTCAGGGCCGGCGCGTCGTTAACGCCGTCTCCCGTCATCGCCACGATTTCGCCTTTTTGCTGCAAAGCTTCTACAAGGCGGAGTTTTTGTTCTGGGGCGACGCGGGCAAAAACTGAGCCGGCTTCTACGGCTTCGCCGAGTTCCTGCTTGCTCATGGAGGCGAGCTCGGCGCCGGTGTAGGCTACAAGTTCCCTGTGGTGTTTAGTTTTGCGGAATCCCATGCGGCGGGCGATCGCCTTGGCTGTAGCGATGTGGTCGCCGGTAATCATTTTGACTTGGATGCCGGCGGTTTGACAAGCTTGGACGGCTGCGATCGCTTCTGCCCGTGGCGGGTCAATCATGCCTTGCAGTCCCAAGAAAATCAGCCCTGACTCCAAATCCGAGTGATCGACGGAATTTTGGCTTTGGGGTACTGACTTTTTCGCCAAAGCCAAGACGCGCAAGCCTTGCTTTGCCATTTCATCCACTTGGTGGTGAATTTGTGCGCGATCGACTTCTACCGGATTTCCTTGGGTGTCGAGACTGGAACCGCAGCGGCCGAGAATTGATTCTACGGAACCTTTGACGTACAAAATTTTGCCAGTGGGAGTTCGGTGCAGCGTCGCCATGTATTGAAACTGAGATTCAAAGGGAATTGAATCCAGCCGCTGCATTGACTTGGACAAAATTTGCTGGCTCAAATCAGCTTTTTTGCCTGCAGCAATTAACGCTCCTTCTGTCGGATCTCCGACGACAATCCAATCATCATCTTTAAATTCCAGGTGAGAGTCGTTGCAAAGGAGTCCAGCTTGCAAACATTCTTGCAAAGTTGGAGTTTGGCTGACAGTAATTGGCAGTTGGTTGAGTTGAATTTCACCTTCGGGGCTGTATCCCGTACCCGTAACCGAGTAGGATTCGCCGCCAGAATAGATTTCTTGCACCGTCATTTGGTTTTCCGTCAAGGTTCCGGTTTTGTCGGAACAGATGACTGTAGCGCCGCCGAGGGTTTCCACTGCGGGCAATTTGCGGACGATCGCGTGGCGATTTGCCATCCGGGAAACGCCTACGGCTAGGGTGACGGTAATGACGGCGGGTAAGCCTTCGGGAATTGCGCCGACAATCAGGGCGACAGCGGGTTCGACTGCTTCTTTAAAGGCTGAAATCCCCGCAGGGACTGGCCGTCCCAATCTGACGGCGAAGGTCAAGGTCGCCATTCCCAACACGAATAACAGCCAGTTTTGACTGAATTGGTTGAATTTGCGGGTTAAGGGGGTGGTGAGGTCGATGTGGCGATCTAATAGTTGGGAGATTTTGCCGGTTTCGGTTTTATTGGCGATCGCAATTACGATGCCGCTAGCTTGGCCAAAAGTGACAAAACTGCCGCCATAGGCCATGTTATCCCGTTCTGCTAGCGGCGTTTCTTTTGGCAGAACTATGTCTCCAGACTGTCCTAATTCTTTTTCGACCGCAACAGATTCCCCGGTGAGTCCCGATTCGTCGATTTGCAAGTCGCGGACTTTCACTAAGCGCAAGTCTGCCGGTACTTTGTCGCCGGAAGTCAGGATTACTAAGTCACCGACTACGAGTTCTTTGGAGGGAATTCTTAATTTTTTGCCACCCCGAATGACTGTGGCTTCGGTGGTGACAGCTTGGGCTAGGGCTTCAATTTTTTTCTCGGCTCCAGCTTCTTGGATGAAACTAATAGTAGCGTTGGTGGTTGTTACGCCCCAAATTACGCTAGCGTTTAGCCATTCTCCAATCACTGCTTTGATTAAACCTGCACTCAGCAAGATGATCAGGAGGGGTTGGTTAAATTGCAGGATGAATTTTAACCAGGCTGGTTTCCCTGCTTTAACCGTTAGTTCGTTGGGCCCGAATTTCTGTTGGCGATGGTTGGCTTCTGTCGGTTCTAAACCGCTTTCCAGGTTGGTTTCTAAGATAGTTGCAACCTTGGATATTTCTAGGTAGTGCCAATATTGCTCTGCTACGTCTACATCGTTGGCGGATCTTGATGGCATGATTCTTCCTGAATATTTGGGGTGTCTGACGAGCTTGGATCGCTCCTTAATAGGCACGCTCAATACAACTCATCGCTCGTTGGAGCGTGAATATATTGAGCGGCTTAATTGTTGGTTGATTACTTTAACGGGCTGTGACTTACATCTATATTACAACCGATGTGGCCGTTTGTGGCAAGAGATTTTGGGGATTTTTTCCGGCGCTAAATCTTATTTGGGACTTGGTGGCTAAGATGGGGAAAAGTCGATCGAGTCCCTTGACATTTTGCCAACTTTAGGTTTGGTTGAAGAAAGTCTGTTTGGGCGGGTGTTAGTTCGATCGTCCGTTACAGAAGAGGATTTGTTTAAGGCCTGAAATTCGATCGCCCTGGCTTTCGCGATGCGATCGCCTGCGAACACTTTGACTTGGATGCCGACTGTTTGACAAGCTGGGAGGGCAGCGAGCTCAATTCATGACTCAATGCTATCAATTGCTCGTCTGCTATCCCAAAAAACTGAGCACCCTTTAGACCATTGAATTGAGATTTTGGGCTGCATCGTTCAATTGTTGAGTGCCTACTTTGGTTTGAGTAATACCACTAGCGGTTTCTTTTGCTGCTAGGTTGAGGCTGTTCATCGCATCCACTACTTGTTTAATCGCAATTGCTTGTTGTTGAGCAGTTAGAGAAATTTGTTGATTGTTCAATACCACATTGTTAACAGCATTTGCTACTTCCGAGAAAGCTGCTGCCGTTTCTTGACTGATTTTTGTTCCTTCTTCTACTGTTTTAGTACCTTCCTTTGTCACCGTTACAGTGGAATTTATCGCATTTTTGATATCATCGACTAGGCGGTTAATTTTCTCTGCTGATTTCTTACTTTTATCTGCTAGTTTGCGGATTTCTGTGGCTATGACAGTAAAACCTTTGGCGTTTTCGCCCGCCCGGACTGCTTCTACTGAGGCATTCAGTGCCAGCATATTTGTTTGATTGGCTAAATCTGTGACATCAGTAGAGATATTGCCAATCTGATGGGTTTGTTGGCTCAATTGCAGAATTTGTGCCGCGATTGCCCCGACATTTTCTTTCAAAATTATCATCGATTCCAGGGTTTGCTCCACTGCTAGGGTTCCCTTTTCAGTGATCTGTAAAGCTTGGCGTGCAGATTCCGCACCAGCTTGGGCTTGCTGGGCTGATTGTTGGGAAGCAGCGCCCAACTCATCCATTGTGATTGTAGTTTGATTTACAGAGCTAGATTGCTGTGCTGCTGTGCGTTCCTGCTGTTCAACTGTGGCAGCAATCTCTGTGGAAGAACTAACAATTATATTGACGGACTGATTCAGTGTCTCTGCAATTCCTGAAGCAATCCACCGAGCGATCGCAATTGCCATAATCGCTGCTAAAGCCGTGCTTAAAATCACCACTGTACTCAGGAACTGCAAAGCTTGAATCTGTTTCTTTTCTTGAGCGAATAAATTACTTTCCTCGGTTCTTTGAAACTCCTTAGCGATAGCATCAACCTGACGAAGCTTTGGTACAATTTGGCTCTTCCATAAGTTAAGTCCATCGTCTTGCTTACCTTGGTCAACCAAAGAAAAGGCTTGGTTATAGCCTTTGTCTATCTTATCTTGTAAGACATTCATTTCCTCTAGCCGCTGGCGCTGCTGTGGGTTTTGAACCCGCTTCAGTAAATCCTGATAGAATTCGTCAAAGCTCTTTACCGCATTGTTGTATTCAGTTAAAAAATCACTATCTTTTGCCAAAAAATACCCGCGAGCAGATTTTTGCATACCTGCAAATCCTAGCTGTTGCTCTTTCAAATCTATAACAACAGCATGAGAATTATTTAGCAATTTGCCTTTTTCTTCTACCTCTTTAGCATTAAAAAAAACCAAAGTAGCTGCTCCAACTGAAAGCAAAATCGGTATGGAATATCCCCACAGGATACGCTGTCTTAATTTGGTCGCTTTGAAGTTAATCATCGAAATTTTCCTTATTGTTACAATAAATCAATTAATCGCCTTCAAAGCAATAGGAACTGCATATCCGAGTAACATCAGGTTTCTCAGCTTTAAGTTGGCAAACATGGCAATATCTCCTTTTAGGTTAGGTAGCTAAATTATCTGATTCTCAACCATTTATTCAGACTCATCAAAAAAATATGGCAAAACTTAATATCCAAAATCGATGCAGGTCAAAGTCTTTAGGCTTGAGGATTGTTTTGCCTGCATCGATTTTGGATAAATCCTGTTTATTCGATTGTAGCGGGTAATGGAGGAACAAAGCCCAAACATCGTCAAATTCTCTCCCCCACTCGGACTCCCTCCAACTCTTGATTGGGGTGTAAGTCGATCGCATAAATGTTACAACCTAGTTAAGCGATCAAATTCTGAACTTATGGAAATGTTTGTGACGCTGGTGCTGGGTTCGGTGATGTTACTCTGGGGAATGCGGTTCGGGCGGGTGTTAGTTCGATCTGGAGTGACGGCTAACGATTTGTTTAAGGGCAGAAATTCGATCGCCCTAGCCTTTTTGGGTTTTTATATTGCCTTGCTGCTACTGGCTCTAAATCTGCCTCAAATGCCAGCTTTGCCGATCGAGTGGCGCTTTCACGGGATGCGAGTTACTTGGACTTTGCTACGAGTCATGTTGATGGGAGTCTGCGGTATTGGTTTTAGTATAAGTTGGTTTACCGCGCGATCGCAAGTAATCGCAGTAATTTTAATTTGCTTGTTAGGATTCGGAGGATTTACAGGCGCTGAAAACTATTTTATGGCGCCCATTTACGCTGATTTAATAGATAATTTGCTGCCCAACGGTGTATTTCGACAAACATCTAACAGCAGTTGCGCGCCGGCGGCGCTAGCAACAGTTTTGAGGCGTTGGGGAATCGAGGCGACGGAATCGAGTGTAGCGCGTTTTGCCGGCACGAGTCGCTTGGGAACTTCCATGCCTCAGTTAATAATAGCAGCAAGAGCTTTGGGCGTAAATGCGATCGAACTGGCGCCAACTTGGGAGCAAATTCAGCAAATTAATCGCCCCGGAGTGCTAGCAGTTTGGCTGTTTGACGGCCCTCGGAAACTACCGCACGCGGTGGCTTTGCTGGGAATGAATGACAGTATTGCTGCAATTGGAGACCCGGCGCGGGGCAGGATTTTCTATTTAGATAGGGCAACTTTTGCCCAGATTTGGCGCGAGGAATACGTGCCGATTTTTCGGTCGGCGGATATCTTGTTAAGCGATCGGCAAGCTATTGACTATTTGAGTAAATTAGGATATAATTCGGGTAATTTGCCAGCAGATATTGAGCGCTTTCAAAAAGACAAAAAATTAAAAATCAGCGGCAAATTAGACCGGATAACTGAGTTAATGTTGAGCGGCAGTTTTTTGGAAGGAGTTCCCCGATTGGATGGGAAATAGTTATGGGAAATCATCCAACGCAGAGGCACTCTTGACCTGCAGAAAATAGGAATTATGCGGTTTTTATTCAAACAATCTTTGAGTTATTCGTTCCTAGCGATCGCAAATATTCGATCGCCCCAGCAGACGATCGGCGATCGCACCTTCGTAGCATGGCTGCATGAAATTACCCATATAACCGTAGGCAGTTGCATCTAATTCCTCCTCTATTTTAGGGGCGTTGCAGAATTTGAGGAGGATTCTTGTGGGGAGTAGGGTTAGGCGTCCCGCCTGCTGTGAAAATACACGCCTTCGGGGTACGAGAGTCGATGCCACAAAAGCATCAAAATCATCCCGCAATTACGAAACACCCTATTTTTAGAGTCGATCGCACCTTGGCCACGCCTCACCGTTTTTGACAATTGGGAACAGTTGAATCGCTCATTTTAGGATCGGAAAGTTTGACTTCCCATCCATTTGAATTCCACCAATTAACTCGCTGATTTGGCTGAATCCAGAAGTTTAGCTGCGCGATTTTTCCATCCTCAAATCTGAGTTTTGGAAAGGTAGGATAACTGGTATCATCGGTTTCGCGGTAAGTGCGTCCCAGGTAATTAATGCAGGTTGTTAATCCCTCAGCAATTCCCACTTCTTCCACTCCAGTTCCCTTCAATTTCGCATCATCGTAGCTGAAAGAACCGTTGAATGAATTGCCGGCTAACCTGCCTTTGGTAACAGTGACGGTGAAATCGTAGGTGACGGGAACTGCGCCGGCTTTGGTTGCAGTTAAAGATGCGATCAGAAGAGTCGTGGCGATCGCCACGGAGAGTTTGGAAATTGCTTGCACACTCGCCTCCCGAAAAAGAACAACACTATAAATTTCGCTTTCAGCCATCGGGAAACTCCTTAACTACGCTTCTCTCGTAAGTGATTTACCGGATATGATATCATAAGTAATCAGTTAAATGCGATCGCAGCAGAGTGCCAAGCGAACAAAAATTACCGCCTCTGGTTAATCCTGTATACTTTTTTTGCACTGAAAACCCCAAGATAAAAAACTCGTCTTTAATCGCCCAGAATTAACTCACTAGATTTAACCACATTCATTCCCGCAGCCGCAAATTTTTGATAAGCTGCATCTGCTTGTTCCGTAAAATCCACAACACCCGGAACAACCACAGGCGAAGTGCAATCTTCCAACAAATAAACCTTCTTTGCCAAATTCGGATCTCGCGTCAAAATTTCCGTTAACAAATCATCTATTGTCCAAGCAACGCAGTGACTTTTGGCTTGTCCGGCAATAATTACTGCATCAAAATCGAGCAATTTGTCCATAAACTTAGAATTTTTTTCCGCAATCGGATTGCCGTCGAATCCATCTAAAACTTCTGGCCGCAAAACAGAATAGTTTTCTGTCAGTGGATTCCCGCCTTTGATTTCAAAAACTGCTTGGCTGTTGCGGGCTATAGTATGAAAAAATACTGCTTCTTCCACCGCAGAAACCAGCGCGTGTCCGATGCCGCCCAGCATCGAGTGATAGGGCCAAATTGTCAGGGGATATTTCCCATCGTCGCTGAGTTTTTTGACGTAGTGGAAAGCCTGTTTTTCGAGTGCTGAAAAATTGCCCCCGCTGATGCTATCGGCGACGGCGGGATTGACTTTCCAAATGCCTTTTTGGACATCTTCAAATGTAATAGAAGTTGCGGCTGGTAGGGGGTGTTCGCCAGCTTCGTTTATCCAAAAGATTGGATGAAAAATTTGCATGGCGGTGTGGGTATCCATTGTGGGCGCAATGGTTGTAATTGCGTTTAAATTGCTGTAAATAAATTCGCACAGCCGCAGGTTGTCATCAACTGCACCGCTACCGGAACGCCCGCCCACAAATAGTTCAAATTCAGGCAAGCAAAAGGTATTTTGGGCATCGATTATCAGCAAACAAATGCGGTTTTTGTCGCTGGATGCTGGCTGGATGCTGTGCTGCTTTGCCCAATCTTGGGCTTGGACGGCACGTTCTTGGTAGGGGACTCGCCAGAATTCGCCTACTTTTTTGGGGTCGAAATGTTCGGGGATGGGAAGTTGGGCTTTTGGTGTCATGACGATAGCTTTTAGGATCGTTTACAGTAATAATTTAAGTGGGAAGTATAATGCTGATAAATATTTGCGGGTGAATCATGGCAAAAGAACGAATCCAAAATTATGCTAGGGTAAAATTTAAACGCATAGTGTTGTTTTTTTCGATCGCCCTTTTGCTCGCTCTTTTAATTGTAGCAACTAGATATGCCTACGTTCAAGATGTTTTGAGAGCTGTGTTAATGCGGATCGAGGATTTAGGGTGGTGGGCGCCGGTGGCTTTTGTAGCTACTTACAACTTGGCTACTGTGCTGTTTGTACCGGGTTCGGTGCTGACGCTGGGAGGGGGGGCAATTTTTGGTTTGTGGTGGGGTTCGGTTTACGTCTTTGTGGCGTCCATTTTAGGTGCTGTATTTGCTTTTGCGATCGGGCGCTATTTGTGCCGCGATCGCGTGGTAAAATATATGGAATCTCACCCCAAGTTTAAAGCTCTCGATCGCGCAGTTTCCCAACAAGGATTAAAAATAGTTTTTTTGACTCGTCTTTGTCCTTTATTTCCTTTCAATTTATTGAATTACGCTCTGGGAATTACTCAGGTTTCTTTGAAAGATTACGTGCTGGGTTCCTTTGGCATGATACCGGGTACAATTATGTACGTTTACTCGGGTTCTTTGGTGGGAGAGGTTGCTGCGATAGGCGCGATATGTCAGTCCACAAGTCCCCAAACAGAAGCAGCAAAATGGTCGCTCAATATCCTCGGTTTTATTGCTACTGTCGCTGTTACTGTATTTGTCACTCGGATAGCCAGCAAAGCTTTGGAAGAAAGTATTTAATTAGGAGGATTTGCCAATGCTGCCGTCAAAAGTCGATCGCGTAACTGTCCCCCCGATGGACGAACACAACCAGAAATTAGTCTCCTATTTGCATCCGCCCGATTGGGTAAATCCGCAGCCGGCTAGTTCTTATAATTTAGTAGTAATTGGCGCGGGGCCCGCTGGATTAATTGTTGCTGCCGGTGCCGCAGGTTTGGGCGCGAAAGTTGCTTTGATTGAAAAACATTTGATGGGCGGCGACTGTTTGAATGTCGGTTGTGTGCCGTCAAAAGCTTTAATTCGATCGTCCCGCACAGTCGGCGATATCTGGAATGCCAGTAAATTTGGCGTTCATATTTCTAACGGTGCAGAAGTGGATTTTGCCGCTGTGATGGAACGGCTGCGCCGCATCAGGGCGGGAATCAGCGATGTTGATTCTGTTGAACGCTACCAGTACAAATTAGGAGTTGATGTTTTTTTAGGTTCGGGTCGTTTTACTAGCAACAATACAGTAGAAGTTGCAGGTCAAACTCTCCGCTTTAAAAAAGCAGTAATTGCCACAGGTGCAAGGGCGTTACAACCACAAATTCCCGGCTTACAAGAATCTGGATATCTGACAAATGAAACTGTTTTTAACCTCACGGAAAAACCGCAACGTTTGGCAGTAATTGGCGCAGGGCCGATCGGCTGCGAATTGGCTCAAGCCTTTCGCCGGCTGGGTTCGGAAGTTGTGTTGCTGCACAAAAATGCTCAGATTTTAGACCAAGAAGATGCGGATGCTGCTAAAATCGTGCAGCAGGCTTTTGTACGCGAAGAAATTCAACTAATACTAGAATCTAAAATAGAGCGCGTTGAAAAAACAAATGCAGGCAAAGTAATTTATTATAAATATCAAGATAAGGAAGCATCGGTAATAGTAGATGAAATTATTGTGAGTACAGGGCGATCGCCTAACGTGGAAGGATTGAATCTGGAGGCTGTGGGCGTTGAATACGATACACAAACAGGCGTATTTGTCAACGATAATTTGCAAACTACTAATCCCCGCATTTATGCCGCTGGGGATATTTGCATGAAACATAAATTTACTCACGCGGCTGATTTTGCCGCGAGAATGGTAATTCAAAACACTCTATTTTTCGGGCGCAAAAAGCTCAGCGCTTTGACGATACCTTGGTGTACTTACACAGACCCGGAAATTGCGCGCGTCGGAATTGGCAAACACGAGGCTAAGGAAAAAGGCCTTGATATCGATACATTTTTAATTCCTTTCAGTCAAGTCGATCGGGCAATTATTGACGGCGAAGAGGAAGGATTTGTGAAAGTTCACGTCAAAAAAGGCAGCGATAAAATATTAGGTGCAACTATTGTAGCGCGACACGCTGGTGATATGATTAGCGAAATTACTTTAGCAATGGTTAATAATATTGGTTTAGGAAAAATTGCTAGCACAATTCACCCGTATCCGACACAAGCTGATGCAATTCGGAAAGCGGGAGATGCTTACAATCGCACTCGTTTGACGCCGTTTGTGAAAAATTTGTTTAACCGCTGGCTGGCTTGGACGCGATAGATAAATAATTGTGGAACAGGCATCTTGCCTGTTCATTATCGGCTTTTATGGGCGGCGTCGAAGCCCAACCCCTACTCTCCACAAGAAAATTCACTCTCTGTGGAACAGGCCAGAAAGCGTGTTCAGGAAAGAGGTGCAAAATGAAGGGTGTTTTTATGCTTCTGTTTCTGTTTTTGTTTCAAATCCAACACCTTCATACAAAAGTGCGATCGGCAAATCAAACCCAATAGTTGATAAAGTGATAATCTCCCCAGCAGTGTAAGAATAGTACAGCCACGTTCTCCCCTCTCCCCGACAGTAACGCTCAACAAAAATCTTTTGTGAATCAATCAAGATATACTCTTGCAAAGTCGGAATTTTTAGGTAACAAGTGAATTTTTCATCCCGATCTTTAGCACTTGTACTGGGAGAAAGAACTTCCACAATGATTTTAGGATTCTGAATGAAATTGCGCGAATTAATGTCTTCTGGATCGCAACTGACTATCACATCAGGGTAGTAGTAACGGCTTTGAAAGTTAACTTGCAATTTCACATCTGACACGTTCATCCGACAGCCTATGGAACGCAGATGCGGGCGTAATGCAGTGTAAAAGTTAAGTGCAAGATCGTTATGATGAATTGTACTGCCCGTCATGGCAAAAACTTCGCCGTTGACATATTCGTGGCGAATCTCTTGTTGAGCTTCCCATTCGAGATATTCCTCAACGGTCATTTTTTGGGCTGGTTGGGGAATGGATATCATAACAAAATTTTTGTCAATGTTACTTTGATTGTAGCATTAGGAGTTGGGAGATACCCGCGCCAAAAAACCCGGTCTTAAAAATCCCCTTCATCTACTTGGAATACCGTCAATCCCAAGCCTCTCCACATATCAACAACTTGCTGGCGATCGTCCAACACAAACTTAACATTATATTTTCCTGCAATATGCTGCCGATAAAATTCTTCCTTCATAATCGCATCCTTCCTCATATCTCCGGTTTTCCGCATATAAAGAGCGGCATAATTGACCTCATACTGCTGCAACCATTTTTCCGTTTGAGGCTGACAGTCGTCTGTGCGGCCCGACACTACAATAATATGGGCGCTGGACTGCCACTTGCGAACTGTATCTAAGACGGGCTGATTGGGCAAATCGCGATCGCACGTAGAAGCATCAAAAGGATTTCTGCCATTGAGAAGTGCCAGCGTGCCGTCCATATCCACAATAATTGCATCCGGCAAATCCGGGTTATATTCCGGCGGCAAAACGGGAACCCGCACGTACTTATTGTACATCTTCATTATCACATCTTTGCCCACCGAATTAAGCCTTTTCAAATCCCGTTTAATACATTCCTCCACCGGAACTTGCAGGAAAGAATCATTAACTTCGACGATGGCTTTACCTTTAACCAACTGTTTGATATGCTCGATGTGAGGCCCAAAATTAGTATCATCAACAATAACGTGCTTGCCGCTTTCCAAAGCCATCAAAATAATCGTATCTCTCAACTGCACAATAAACTTTTCATTCGCAGGCGACCAATGAGAAGCGTGAGCCATTTCTCTGAGCAAATCTTTATTGCTACGCACCCACTTTGCAGGTTCAGACAGCAGCAATTCCCTAGCAAATTGAGATTTTCCCGAAGCAGGTAAACCAACAAGTACAATAACTCTTTTCATGGTAATTGGTAATTGGTAATTGGTAGTTAGGCATGAGGCATGAGGCATTGGGCATTAATATTCCCTTTTCCCTCTTTCTTAAACATCTGCCTCACGCTCGATAATTAATCCGTGTCAAAATCCGTGTCGTGCCTTCTTCTTCACAATCCTAGATGGATGTAATCTAAACCCAGCAACTCTTCTATTTTATGAATAGTAACATCGCGGAGAGCTTCTTTCACTCCCGCAACTCTTCTGGCGCGCAAAGAAAACAAAATCCCGGAATAGGGCAAATGTTTCACAGCTAAAGCAAAATCTTTCTGAACTTCTATATGTTCGTGCTGTCGGTAAACCTCCTCGATTTCTTCAACCAAAGATTGATATTTATCCTTAACTTTTTCGTACAATTGAGTCCACTCAGGAAAATAAGCTAAAAACTCTTCTCCTTCATTAGTTAAAACAATCTCAATCATGCGGCGGGTCGAAAACCCTTCGCGCAGATGGGAAATCGCGACATATTGCGGAGACTTAACTTTAACTCGGTTGAAGTTAGCGTCGCAGATAATATACCCTTCCGAATCCATCGGGTCTAAATGTTGAGCCGCTTCGATAACTTCTTTCCAGCTAGTTAAAGGATAGGATGCTACCAATTCCCAGCCGTATTTATTAGCCCAAAGACTCGGGTCTGTTTCTAGCAGCGTTTGAGTGTTGCGAACCCCGTGCAGCACGATTTGATTTTTTTGTTGCTGGACAACTATTCTATTGTAAGGCGTCATCAACTCAAAGATAAAACACTGGTCGGTTTCTTGTGGCAATTGATATCCCAATTCTTGCCATACTTTCCAAAAAAGTTCGGCAAAGCTGAACCCAAAACCATTAACTTCGCCGGCGGCGTCGGGAGTGCCGCTAGATTGCACTCTCCATTCTTCCTTGTAAAAATACAGTACAGTCAGAGAACCGTCTAGTTTTTCGTAAACTTTGGCATGACTCCAATCAATTGCAGCGGCGTGAATTTCTCCGTAATTAAAAAATTTGTCGTAGGGATAAGAAACTATCTGCCAATCTTGAGATGAATCTAAAATAATGCCTCGGCACTGCTGGACTATTTTTTCGCCCAGGGGAGATTCTATCTGCGAGTATTTCAGGCAGACTAAATCGGGATATTGGCGGTGGCGGGTAACTTTGATATGATAAGTTTCGGACAAAGTTTCCAATCCGTGCTGGCGCAAATACTCTTGCAGTTCCACGATCGACTCCTAAATTGCTCGCCTTCTCTATATTATAGATGACTTCATATTCTGGCAACCTTGTCAAGATAGTAAAAAAACATTTCTCCCGGAAAACCTAGTGTTAATTTTGTATTTTGAATTATGGTTGTACATAAGTGAATGCGGTTCGCCGCCAAACTAAACTCTTGAAATATTAAGGTAAAAGACCGTGAAGAAGAAATTATTACTTTTGGCTACTTCTGCTGGTGTATTAACTGCTTTAGTACCTCTCTCGGTTGTTTTTGGATCTTCACAACTGTCGCAGCGACAATCGGGAACAACACAAATTGCTCAAGGAGGCACTGCGTTTCCGGTAAATGAAATTTTGCGAAAGTTAAAAGGCAAAACGCAAGTGCCTATTTTTATTCCCAGCAGGATTCCGGTTCCGCAAAAAATGTACTATCCAACTACAGCACAAGCAAACAGCTATAGTATTTCAATCGAGTATAAACCCGATTGCGGCGGTACGACTGTTTGCACTTTTGGGTCAATTGAAGGTCAAAAAGGCGGCGAGTTTACTACAAAACTAGAAGGGGTAACTAAGACGTTAAAAAATGTCAAGCTTGCGGGCGGAGTGAAAGGAGTTTTTCATAACGGTTGCGGGGCTTACTGCACAGCAACTCTTCAGTGGAAAACTCAGGGTTTTATGTATACCGTCGCCATTAAGAACGGACGAGAATCTGATTTAATTTTAATAGGAAATTCTGCTATTCAAGCTGGGAAGCGTTAAGTTTAGCAGTCGGGGAGGCACAACTTCTATATGTAGGGTGCGTAAGGACGCACCTTACCGTTATTGTATGATATATCTTAACTCGCACTCGCCCCTTACAAGATGCTATTGTTTTTTTTGCGCTGACCTACTTAGGGGGAAATCAGGATGAGGGGAAGATGGCTATTTGCAGCGATTTTTGCTTGTGTGGTGACTGCTTTTACGATTCCCTACCCTTCGGGAACCCCTGCGGGGAACGGGATAGCTTCGCTTCACGCACCTTTGACACCAAACTCAGCGTTAGCCAGAAATGAACTCCCGATTACAGAAATCCGCTGGTTTAATTATTCCCCTGAAGATAGCTGGCAACCGATACAATTTATTGTATCCGATCGCAACACTGCAACATCGGCCGGCAGCCGCAAGTTGCGATTGTACGATGTTCATATTGCCAAGATGTTTGAGATTTCTCATTTTTTGTGCGATCGCGATCGGGCTTCTGAGGGTTACACTTGGTCTTATCAAGCGGAAAATGGCAATATTGAGATGGGACGCTTCAAAATAAGCTGCAATCTCGCCCGTTCCATAGCCAAAGCTTACGGGTTAGGGAAACCAGAAATTACAGTGATTCGCCGCAGTTTCAACCTAAAAAATGGTCGCCCTTCTTTTTCGCTAGAAAAATACTCTATTCCCACTCTGAACATTGCTAAAAATAGAGTTGTGCAGTGGAGGGATTTTGTGCAGAAGTTTCCCCCAATCCCCGATAACTCAGGTACAAACCAAGCTAACAGTCGTTTTCCTGCGAGTAACATTTCTAGACAAATCAAAGGCAAAACGCGAGTGCCTGTTTTTCTTCCGAGTAGACTTCCTTTATCTGACATTCAGCAACTTGATTTTGATGTGCAAGCCGGTGCCCACGGTTACATTGTGGGAATGTATTTAGGCAAAGGATGCCGGGCAGGAGCCTGTTATTTCGGCACAATCGAAGCTAAAAGAAATGAGCCGTTTTCGCCTCCTTCGCGATTGCCGCAGGATACTTATAGAAGCATTGAATTGGCAGGCGGCATCAGGGGAATTTATTTCAATAATTGCGGTGCTTACTGCACTGCTTTTGTTGAGTGGCAAAGGCTGGGGGTGCTGTACCGAGTCACAAGGAAAAACGCACGGCAGCAAGAAGTCGTCCAGATAGCAAATTCTGCACTTCAAGCAGGGCAACGTTAGATTTTGCTGACAAATGGAAAAGGTACGCGCGAGCGAAGCTCTCCCGAACGCGCGTGCGTTCATGCAGGGTAGGGAATCGCCCTTTTTCACTCCTCATAAACTTTATTCTGGACAAACTGAATGGTCGCGGTCAAACCAAATGATGTAGTAAACAGACTGAACGCGAAACCCAAATAGCCGTTTTTTCTCATCAATTCGCATTTCGGATAACCTCTCATCTTCAGGAATATTGTCCGGCAAAGTCGGATGAATGTTAATCAACTTATAACCAGTTCCCACTGATTCACCTCGTTTTTTTGATCCGTGACCTTTGATTTGACCCCAAGTATATTTCTCAATTTTCTTTAGTCCTTCAATTAGGTCATTGATTTCTGATGATGTCCACTCAGACAAAAGCCAACGATTTTTATCTGCATAGGTAAATCTGAAGCTAGGATGCTCATCATCTGTACTGCTTGGTCGATTTAACTGAGTTGCCTGCTCTGGAATTCTACTTTGTTGCTTTTTTTGAGATGGCTTTGGTATGTGACTTTTTTTTCCCACCTACGCCTCCACCAAAGGTGCATAGCAGGATTTCATATCCTCGCGGGAGATGATTTTAGTTGATGTTTCCGCAGGTTCTAATCCCTTGCGGGCGTTGAGCCAAGGTGTCTCTGATTGCGTCAATTCTGCAAGATGTTTAGCACTTAATTCTCCATAAGCATTCCAAACTTCTTCGAGAACCTCGATTTCATCTTCCTCAAATTCTTCTTCAAAATTATCGGGAGCCGGAATATCGCTATATTTGTAAGCTTTGTACTCATGCCAAACATCGCGGACAACTGGGCCAGAAACCCAAGCTTCAATATCTTGATGAAATAGTGGCTGGCTTCTAAAGACTAAACTCCAAGCTTGTGCATAATACACGAGCTTTTGCAGTTTCAGCCCAGAAATGGTATCGCCTGCTTCTCGATCGACACGGCATAAAAAGTAACGAGCTACATCAAGAGCACTTTTCATAGTTTTAGGATTTGAGTAATTTGACAAATTCACTTTTGATGCTAAGCTATTTGGTGGCTTTAGAAGTACGATCGCAATTACGATCGCCCTTTTCCCCTCACAACTACATTTCTCTCCCCAAATCTCGCAACCTTTGAGCTAATTCTTTCTCGCTGCAGCTAAGCTAACTCCTCATGCCAACCAGGTTGATCCGGCTCTACCCTAGGTAAATCGTACATCGCCGGCAGCCTTTGCTTCGGAATGTCGATCGCCCCCGTGCCAGCGACGCCCCATGCAGGATGGGAAACATCATCAAGGCTTACGGCTGCTGGCGGTCATACGATTTTAGATTTTAGATTGGCAATGGCTTATTATGTAAAGGTTTGGAGTTCGCCTACCATTGCATCCTTTTTTCACACAGGCGGTCAAAACCTGGTATTTCTATTTTATCGCCCGAATTATCTCAACGAGCAATTAAAGTCCCCACCTGCGGTACGCTAGATCAGGTGAATATATTGGCTGATTTCAAGCTATCCTCCGATCGATCTTATGTCCCCAACCACATCTGCCCCTTCCCGAACCGTTCGCATCGGTTCCCGCAAAAGCCAACTCGCTCTCGTGCAAACCCACTGGGTGCAAGAACAGCTACAGAAACACTTCCCGGAACACACTTTTGAAGTCCACACCATGTCCACCCAAGGGGACATAATTCTTGATGTCGCCCTCGCTAAAATTGGCGATAAAGGACTTTTCACCAAAGAATTAGAAACGGGGATGATTAACAATGAAACGGACTTTGCCGTTCATTCCCTCAAAGATTTGCCTACCAATTTGCCCGAGGGTTTAATTTTAGGATGCGTCACCGAACGGGAAAATCCCGCTGACGCCCTGGTAGTTCACTCCAAGCACAAAGACAAGCAACTCGACACCCTGCCAGAAGGTTCAGTAATCGGCACTTCTTCCCTGCGGCGACTAGCTCAACTGCGACACCATTTCCCTCATTTTGAATTTAAAGATATTCGCGGCAATCTCAATACTAGACTCGCTAAATTAGATGAGGGCGGTTACGACGCGATTATTTTAGCAGTGGCCGGCCTCGAAAGATTGGGAATGGGCGATCGCATCCACCAAATTATCCCTGCTGAAATCTCCCTTCACGCCGTCGGCCAAGGTGCTTTGGGCATCGAATGCCGCGCCGGAGATACAGAAATCATGGAAGTGATTAAAGCTCTCGAACACTCGGAAACCGCCCAAAGATGTTATGCAGAACGCGCATTTCTGCGGGAATTAGAAGGCGGCTGTCAAGTGCCGATCGGCGTCAATACCAAAATAGAAAACGGTCAATTAACCTTAACCGGAATGGTATCGAGTCTCGACGGCAAGCGGTTCGTCAAAGATAGTGTTTCCGGCGCCGCCGAGACTGCTGAAATGATCGGAATTGACCTCGCTCACCGCCTGCGCCAACAGGGTGCTAGTGCAATTTTGGAGGAAATATTTGTCCAAGTTCAGCGCGGTTCCTAAAACCAATTCGCATCTCTTTGTCAATGCTTTTAGACGTGATATATCGCCTTTTGTAAAATAAAAATAACAGGCGGTTTGCTTTGGCAAAACAGGTAGAGTAGCAGTCTGGTTGTAGATTTTTGATGGGATTTTAGGTAGGACTTGCGCGATAGATTTCAAAAATATCTGACTAATTTAGGACGCTCCGCACGGGTGTTAAGCAACCCGGTTTCTGATGTAAGTCTCGCTGTATAGCCCAAGATTTATGGTAAAAACCGGTTTTTTTTCGTAAGTCTTATAATTCTTAATCTACCCATCCACAATCTACAATCAAACACCCAAAATTAATCAGCAATTTATTTCAGGTAAAAGCCCAATATGAGCGCTAGAGAAATTCAATTAAAGCTGGAATTGAAAAAAGTTCAGCAACTGTATAGCAAAATGCAGGCCGACCAACAAGCTTTGCAGAAGCAATTGAAAGAGTTCAAAACTCAACCAGGAAATTTGTCGGATGTAGTCGAGCAAGTCTTGCCGTCGGTAGTGTCAATTTATGTCATGGATTGGGATACAGAAGAAGAGATTTCTTCTGGAAGCGGGTTTTTTGTATCGCCGGACATAATTGTCACGAACTATCACGTTATAGAAGATATTGCAGATCAAGATTACTTCTATGAAGAAGATGAAATCGAACAGGTTTTAGTCGAAACTCACGACGGAAAATTGAGATTGGCCGAGGTGGTGTTTACTGGTAATGCTGAAGAAGATTTAGCCTTACTCTTAATTAGCGATTTTACCTTCGACCCGAACACAGGGGAACAAGTGGATTCTCCCCAAGAATATCCTCCCTTAGAGTTGTCTTTTGATGTGAAAGTGGGAGATAGAGTAATTGCTGTGGGCAATCCTTTGGGGCAGTTTGCTTCAACTGTAACTCAAGGTATTGTCAGTGCAATTCGCGAACCAGAGGAATATGAAGAAGGCGATGACGACGAAGATGATGTGGGTGAGGTGAAGGTGTTGCAAACTGATGCGGCGATTAATCCGGGCAATTCCGGCGGGCCGCTGATTAATATGGCAGGTCAAGTGGTTGGGGTGAATACGTGGGGATGGGAAGATGCTGATAATATTAATTTGGCGATCGCCTCGGAAGCTTTGGATGATTTTCTAGCGGGATTTGAGGAGACCTTTGAGGACAATTCTCAGAATTAGTCAGGAGTTATCCGTAATATGTCATTCGGGCGATCGCCCTTTTTCTCAGAGGGGACGGAAAAGGCGATCGCTATTTCCTTAATTACATACTGATGGCTTTGCGTGCAGTTTTACTAATGCGTAAAGGTGAGCAGACTGCATACAATTTTTGATGTTTACCGTCCCTCAGAAAGTGACAGATAAATTTGATTATATCGGGAAAATTCTCGCGGGAGGGGAGTACGGGCGATCGCACTTTCATCCCCAGCCACTGTTACCTCAAAAAGCGATCGCTCTCTTTTTTATTGCAGATGAACCGACGCCGATATGAGAATAGGGATCGAAAATTATTTATTTGGCACGATCGCGTTAATATTGTGACGCTCCCCATTTAAACTTAATCTAGACTAACAATCTCAAGGAACACAAAAAAATAATGCGTATTTTATTTGTATCCGCCGAAGCAGCACCCCTCGCTAAAGTGGGCGGTATGGGCGATGTCGTCGGCGCTTTGCCTAAATTTTTGCGGCGCATGGG
Source organism: Microcoleus sp. Pol14D4 (assembly GCF_036701245.1). NCBI lineage: Bacteria > Bacillati > Cyanobacteriota > Cyanophyceae > Oscillatoriales > Microcoleaceae > Microcoleus > Microcoleus sp. Pol14D4. The sequence continues at coordinate 42,602 of NZ_JAUBQM010000013.1, read as the reverse complement.
CCACGATGTCCGCATCTTCATGCCCTACTACGGTTTCGTCCCCGACAAAATGGACGTTCCCAAAAAACCTGTTTGGGATGGGTCTGCCATGTTCCAAAACTTCTCGGTCTTTGAAACTGTTTTGCCGGGAACCGATGTACCTTTATACTTATTACAACATCCATCTTTCTTGCCGCGCCGCGTTTACGGCGGTTTAGATGAAGATTGGAGGTTCACTTTCTTTGCCAATGCTGCGGCTGAATTTGCCTGGAATCATTGGAAGCCCCAAATTATCCACTGTCACGACTGGCATACGGGGATGATACCTGTTTGGATGAGCCAAGACCCCGATATCAGCACGGTTTTTACTATTCACAATTTAGCTTATCAAGGGCCGTGGCGCTGGCGTTTGGAGCAGATGACTTGGTGTCCTTGGTATATGCAAGGTCACAATACAATGGCTGCCGCCGTACAGTTTGCCGATCGAGTAAATACAGTTTCACCGACTTACGCCGAGCAAATCAAAACCCCAGCTTATGGGGAAACTTTGGAAGGTTTGCTGTCTTACCTAGGCGGTAAAGTATCGGGCATTTTGAATGGAATTGATACAGAATCTTACAACCCAGCAACTGACAAGTACCTCCATCAACAATTTAGTGTTGATACTATTGAAAAGCGCCCCGCTAATAAAATTGCGCTGCAAGAAGAAGTCGGTTTGGAAGTGAATAAAAATGCTTTTTTGATCGGCATGGTGACGCGGCTGGTAGAACAGAAGGGATTGGATTTGATAATTCAAATGCTCGATCTGTTCATGGCCTATACCGACGCTCAATTTATTGTACTCGGAACGGGCGATCGCTACTACGAAACCCAACTCTGGCAAATGACAGCCCGCTATCCCGGTCGGATGTCCACCCAACTACTTTACAACGAGGCCCTCTCCCGGCGCGTTTACGCAGGCTGCGACAGCTTCCTGATGCCCAGCCGTTTCGAGCCCTGCGGCATCAGCCAAATGCTCGCCCTCCGCTACGGGTGCGTGCCAATGGTTCGCCGCACCGGCGGTTTAGTCGATACCGTTTCCCACAACAACCCGATCGACAATACTGGTACAGGTTACTGTTTCGATCGCTACGAACCCCTCGATTTGTTCACCTGCATGATCAGAACTTGGGAAGGTTTCCGCTACAAAGATAAGTGGAGAGAACTGCAACAGCGCGGCATGAGAGAAGATTTTAGCTGGGATATTTCGGCCCGGAAATACGTCAACTTGTACAGCGATATTTTGGGACTGCCGCCCGAAGGAATCGCACCGGAACAAGAACCAGAATTGATCGTTGGTAAAGGTTAATTTTAGTAAGGTGCGTCAGTCGGTGTTTGATTCAACTGAATCGAAGGGCGATCGGCTGACGCACCCTACAGCTTAGTAAGGTGCATGAGTCAGTTTTTGATTCAATTTAATCGATCAACTGAATACTGACACATTAATCCACAAATAAATCGAGAGGTAAATGACCGTAAGTACCAGTAACTCCACCTTCTGAGGCAGATTGACACGAAATCAAAACGCCCCGGTAAGTTCCGGGATAGCCGTCAACATAATACGACCCCTTCAAAGTATTGAACTTAATATAAACCGAACCAGCAAAGGTCGAGACAGCATTGGGATCTAAAACCACTTGATATCCCAATGCTTTCAAATAAGCTTCTAAAGCTAAAAACCCCTCATCCGTCGAATCAGCGCACACTCCCAACATTTGATAATCCGACAAACTTGCTACCAGCAAAACCGCTTGACGGAGTGCCTTTTTTTCCAGCGGCGATGCTACAGATTGCATATCCAGACAAGTGAAATCCTTGAGGATTTGCTGTGCTTCTTCAACAGTTAGGGTAGTCGGGTTTTGAGTAGACATGAATTGCTCTGATATTTCCCAAAATTACGATCGACACTCGGGTACTCGTCAACGAATTTCTGCCATTGCAACCCTCAATCGACGGCGGTAACACTTGCACAAGTTTTGATTATAGCTGATTGTGTGCTCTGGCAATCAATTCGGGCGATCGTCTTCGAGGGCTTGGCCAACGCCGGAAGCGCACAAAAAAGCTAGTAGTTTTTACCAATGTTTTCAAGTTTAGATCAGTCCGGGTTTTTTCAGCTTTGCTAGCGCATCTTCCGCCGCATTTTTCTCAGCATCTTGTTTACGGCGACCCCTGCCAACACCGTACATTTTACCGCTGACATACACTTGAGCAGTGAACTCTTTGGCATGATCGGGGCCTTCCTCGTCAATGATTGAATATTCGGGGTTTTGACCGCATTTTGCCAGAGCCCACTCCTGAAATCGATTTTTAGAGTCTACAAGGTTTTTTTGCCCAGCATCGGACTGAGGGTAAATCATACTATCAGCAACTGGAATAAACAGCTTTTTAACAAAGGCGCGGACAGGTGTAATGGTTGAGTCGAGATAGTACGCACCAATAATCGCTTCAAAAGTATCGCAAAGCAAAGAGGGATTTTGGCGACCTTTATCTTGTTCTGCCCCTTTTCCCAGGCGCATTAACTTGCCTATACCTAGTTGCTCAGCAAACTTTGCTAGCTGATTCTGATCGACTAATCCAGAGCGCAACCGAGTTAATTGAGCTTCGCTAAAATCTTCATAGCGCTTGTACAAGATTTCGCCAACTAGATAACCTAGCAGGGCGTCGCCGAGGAATTCTAGTCGCTCGTTGTGTTCGCCTGCTTCTGGGTGTTCGTTAACGTAGGAACGGTGAGTGAGCGCGCGAATGAGGAGTGATTCATTTTTAAATTTTGGAAGTTTTGGCATTTTTAGGTCTTGACTTGCTGGGAAATTAATGGCATCGAAAACGTCTCTATATTAGCCGGACTTTTTTTAGTGCGACTTCAGCAGCACGTTTTTCAGCTTCTTTTTTACTGCGACCGCTACCTTGACCGTATACTTGTCCATTTATACGCACTTCCACAGTAAATTCTTTAGCGTGATCTGGCCCTGCCTCCTGGATTGTGATGTATTGAGGGGTAATTGGCCCGATATTCTGGTGTACACATTCCTGAAGCTGATTTTTCGGGTCTACAAAAATGTTAGAGTCCGGTTCTGGCTGAGAAGAAATAACTTCTTCCACTACTGACGTAAATTGCGGTTCTACAAAATCGCGGACTGCCTCAATGCCGGAATCTAGAAAATACGCGCCGATAATTGCTTCAAAAGTGTTGCTGAGCAACGACTCTTTAGCAGTACCTCCATTTGTTGCTTCACCTTTGCTTAACCGCATCCATTTGCCAATGTCTAACCCGATCGCAAACTTCGCTAACTGTGCCTTATCTACTAACGCAGAACGTATGCAAGTCAGTTCACCCTCACTTTTATTTGAATAATCACGATAGAGATACTCAGCGCTCAGGAAAGTTAACAAGGCATCACCAAGAAACTCTAGTAGCTCGTTATCTTCACTTACTTCTTTCGGATTTTCGTAAAGATACGAGCGGTGAGTAAGTGCCTGGTTTAACAAAGAAGCATCCTGAAAATTTAGTGTTTCTAGTAATTCTGCTAAACTTGCTCTAAAGCGAGATTCTTCCGCAGAAGAACTTCGAGTTTCGTGACGAGTTTGCTCTTGAGCAAGAAGTCTCATGACATCTTGTTTTTGCTTTTCTAATTCTTTAATATCTGCATCTGAGGCAGCTATAGCTTTAAGTAGTTTGGCAATACTGCCGAGAGCGCGATAGGTATCTTCACTGGAAAATGAGGAATTGTGCGCCCAATTATTGCGGACTTCTATAAGTTCAATCACTAGAGCATTTTCAAAAGGAGTTAGATGCTTTTTGAAGACATTATCCCACTGCTTTGACATGACTGACAACAGGGTCAAAACATCTTCACGCAGAATATTATCTATTATTTTTTTTTTGGGTATTTTATTGTTGACCAAGCAATCTTGAGCCTTTGCCAGCCAGCGCTCGCCGTAAAATGCTTGCATTTGCTGTTCCACATAAGGGTACAATCTCTGACAGAGAAACTTTAAAGCATTGCCAACTCGTTCGTTATTATTCATAGCCATCTTTGTTATTTCCTTCTCTCGATCGCTTAGGGAAGATTATGGTTGTTTATTTCTGGGTAAAACCCGGTTTATTTGAAAAACCGGGTGGTGAATAGAGAAGTTACCTATAAACAATTACCCCTTACCCACTTGGGAGGGTAGAGACTGTTTCCGCGAGACTGGTTGCATGAAATACAAGCAAGTCGTAGGTTTTCTAGACAGTCAGATCCACCGAGACTTTTGGGGCGCAAATGTTCGATAGTCAGTTGATTTTTTGGGAGACATTTACCACACCACCAACAGTTATGACCATAATCATCGATAAGTTTTTGCTTCTTGTTATGCTTCTGCTTTGGATTCATTTCGGTTTCCTTTTGCTTGTTGTTTACAACAGCATTGAAACATCAGTTATCCAGCACATAAGGAATGTTGCTTAGGGATTGGTAAGAGATGAATATTCCCAAACAAATAAGGTTTAAAAGTAGGGATTAATGCTACTTCTAATTTACTTATCTTATATGGATAATTTTCTGTCGGAAAATTCATAAATGAGAACAACTCACACTAAGCAAACACTTTTCAGGTGACGCTAGGTGTGAGCTGATGTCTCATCTACCGTATATGTAAATATTCTTATATGTATACATCTATATGAGATTAATAGACAACTGCAATAGATATTTAGATAAATACTTAGCACTGTTATTTACTAATCACATATTGAAGCATATGTGTAAAAAAATATACATATACGATAGGTGAGACAGCAGCCCACGCTCGGCACTGGAATTTTGATGACCCAATGATTTCCCTTAAGCCTAGCAGACAGCGAAGCTCGATGTCAATCTCCTCCTTCCCCCGCGAGCCCCTCTCCCTGCGGCCACCTCCCGCTGATCTCCGGCATTTGAACAGTAATTGTAAAAATATATTGCAAAGTTTGTACTGCTGTGTTAAGTTTAGTTACATAAGGTTGAAATTAAACGAGGTTTCTGGTCATGGAAAACAAAGACGCAAAAGTTGGCTTCACTGAGTTTGCTGAAACCTGGAACGGCCGTTTGGCAATGTTGGGCTTCGTTATCGGCTTAGCTACCGAATTCCTCACCGGTCAAGGCATTCTCTCTCAAATCGGTTTGATGTAATCAGCTTAACTGCATACAATAGCTGAAATTCAGTCGGGCGATCGACCCCATCACAAGTGCAAAAGCCCCCCCTCTTAAGTCCCCTTCACTTCACACGGAAGGGGCTTTTGCATTTTTTATCAAAAAATCTAACAGATGGGACAATCAAAAATCTTTTCCGTCTCAATATTTATCGCGAGACTAACTCCAGCAAACTAAGCAATTTCTACAGACTCAAAAATCCTCAATTTAGGAGTCAAAGTCGCCACCTTCACCAAACCGTCGCGTTTGTGAGTCCGCACGCTGTTACCTAAAATCATCTCCGACAGATCGGGCATTTCCTGCCAGCAGTGCGAGCAGAACCAATAAACGCGATTGTGGCGAGCGTGGCGGAGCAATTTAGAGGAGCAACAAGGGCAACTATTCATGATATTTTAAACCTTTTTTGAAGATATGGAGCGATAACCAAATCATTAGAGAGATTCACGAATGCCTGCATATCTCAATTCCAGGCACAAAAATCAAAAATCTCTTTCACTCACAGCTTTGAGCGTCGCGCAAGTAGAACTTTTGGAGGCCTAACAGTAACACCACAATCAAAAGCTGAACGCTCCAAGGAGCCCAAGAGAAACCCCAAATAAAACAACCCAGCCCGGTCCAAGCCACAAGAACAAAAATATCTTGAGAGGTTTGCCAGTAAACCCAGACTGCTGCCAGAGAAACTATTAGTAGCAAAATGTAAGCTGAGGGCATAGTCGTCTTCTCCCAATGTGTCTGCCAACAGTCAGGAGCGATCCCTGACGTTCTGCTTAAACATAAAACTAAAACCTGAAGAACTTATGAAGACGAGTGAGTTGTTACAAAAAGTAAAATAATCCTGCCAGCTTATATTTGTCCGAGAAACCCACAGGAATATTCAGTTCATGGCTGAGGTCGAATGCCGTTAAATAAGCGCAGTACCAATAGGAACTTAGGCATCCATAATTTGTATCAATTTCACCCCAACACCGACAGGGTTGAAATTGATATCGGACTGAGGTTTTTTGTCTTAAGCTGACAAGACGAAAGGCACGGCGCCTAAGTCGCTACATATATCCTGTCCGATCGACCCGATTCGATCTCAGGAACGATACCAAAGAAAGCAAGTTTTTTTAACTATCTTTGCCTGCAAAACTACTGCTTGAAAAACTGTACAATTCAAGGCGGGCGATCGATCTATTCTTGCTCCCAGCCCAAAGCTTCAGCGACCTGAGCCGCCAAAAACATCGGTTCAAAAGGCTTGGCAATCACGCTCACCACCCCCAAATCCGCGAACATCCGCCTGTCCCCAGCCAGAGCCTTAGCTGTCAATAAAATTACCGGAATGTGCTGCGTAGCCTTATTAGCTTGTAACTGTAAAAAAGTAGTAGGCCCGTCTTGGTCAGGCATCATCACGTCCAATAGAATAGCATCAGGCTGTTCGGCAAGAGCCTTAGCAACCCCCTCGCGGCCCGAACTCGCTGTCAGGACTTCCCAGCCCCCCACCAGTTCAAGACTGACTTGAGCTACTTCCCGAATATCTTCCGCATCGTCAATAACCAAGATGCGCTTGGCAGTCAAAATTAACATTTTTTTAGAAATGAGAACTGATCACAGATTAGAGGCGAAATGTGAATATTTTGTAAAGCAAATTATTTTAGCCGATCAGACTTTACAGTAAATTTTCAAAACTGTATAGCAGATGTTGAAGAAAGAAGGAACAAGGAAGACCGAAGTTGCAATCGAGCGGCAGGATTTCAACTAAGAACATCCTAACCGTCTGGCGCGGTTGCTGTAAAATATCCTACCCAAAAAAAGCCGCTTTTCCACCTCAAATCGCGCTTTTTGCCTGCTGTCCCCAAACGCCAGAAAAGGCTGAGATTGTTTGTCGGTGACTCGATCGAACAATCTGCACAAAATCAGTAACTTTGGGTACACCTGGGTAGTAATTAACTTTCAGTTGCAAGCCCCTCCCTGAGAAGTGGCAGACTTAAGAAAAAAGTGCTGCCCTCCCCCACAACACTCTCCACCCACATCCGCCCCCCGTGCTGCTGCACAATACTGCGACAAATAGCCAGCCCCAAACCAGTACCTCCCTTCTGGCGAGAATCAGAAGCATCAACCTGTTGAAAGCGTTCAAAGACCATCTCCAGTTTGTCTGGCGGAATACCCCGCCCTTGGTCTTTCACAGCAATCACGATGTACCACGAGCTCGTCCCTGGCAAGTGCGGAGGCGCGGCGGCAGGCTCAGGAGACAACAAAGACGGAGACGACACCGACTTGTGGGCTGCTTTTTCTGCCAAATCCGGATTGTGGGTCAACTCCCCGCTCAGCCAAACCGTAGCGCCGGAGGGAGAAAATTTTATAGCATTACTGAGTAAATTTGTCAAGGCTTGAATTAGCCGATCGGGAACAGCTTGCAATTGCGCCCCCACAGGCTTCACCGACAGAGTAACTCCCGCCTGCTGAGCCATTCCTTGCATCTCGTCAGCCGCCTGCAACATCAGCTCAGCCACATTGCAAGTTTGTTTGACGGCAGTGCTGTAACTCGACTCCATCCGCTCTAAATCCAGGATGTCGTTGACCAAGCGCACCAAGCGGTCAGTGTTAGTGACAGCAATCTCCAGCATCCGCTTAGCTTTCTGGGGGTAAGCGTCCAGCAGGCCGCTGTTGAGGAGGCCCAGGGCGCCGTGAATTGAGGTCATTGGTGTCCGCAGTTCGTGGCTGACAACAGAGATGAATTCATCTTTCATGCGCTCGACGGCAAGCTGCTCCGTAATATCTTTAAAAGTCACTACAGCTCCAATAATTTCGCCTTGTTCTCGCATCGGAGCGACAACGTACTCAACCGGAAAACTGCTGCCGTCTCGCCGCCAAAAAATCTCATCGGTGACGCGCCGCGCCTCTCCGTCTTCCAAGGTGGCTAAAATTTGAGAACTTACCCGGTTCGGCAGCAGTTTGCCCGCCTGCGGTGCGGCGCAGTGTGGGACAAGTCCAGAGCCTGAATTGATGTCTGTTGCAGGTGAGAGTTGCTGGATCGCCTTTGAGCATTCTTCCTGTACACGGTGTAAGCTTTCAGAGAGTGGTCGATCGATCAATTGCTTCGATTCACACCCAGCCATTCTCACCGCCGCAGGATTGACAAAAGTTACTTTTCCCTCTTTGTTCAACCCGCAAATTCCTTCTCCTGCGGAGAACAAAATCATTTCTGTTTGGTGGCGGAGTTGTTCAAAGGCTTTTTCGACTCGCTTGCTGTCGCTGATGTCGCGAGCGATTGTGGAAACGCCCGTTACCGCTCCAGTCGCGTCTTTAATCGGAGAAATCGTCAGGGACACATCTATCTGTTGCCCATCTTTCCGCAAGTGTACGGTTTCGTAATGGTCGATGGTGGCTCCAGCCCTAATATTTTCCAAAATTTGGGGTATTTCCTTGGGGCGTTCGGGTATGGCTAAAATCTCGATCGACTGACCCTTAATTTCCGCGGCACAGTAGCCGTAAATCTTCTCTGCTCCTGCGTTCCAGCTCTGAATAGTCCCGGCGAGGGTTTTGCCGACTATGCCGTCGTCGGAAGACTCGACAATAGAGGCCAAGCGCACGAGTTCGTCTCTAGTTTGCTTGTGTTCGGTAATGTCCCGACCCAAAATCACTATACTTTTGCGTCTGCCGTCGGGGTGAAATACGGGTACTTTAATCACGTCGTAGATTTTCACAGTACCGTCCGATCGGGGAATTATTTCTTCCCCCCTAGAAAGAGTACCTTTTTCCCACGCTTCTCGATCGCTCACCTCGCACGCCTCTAGGGCCTCCCGGTAAAAACTGCTGAGTTCTCCTAGCTGAGAATCTTTGAGGCTGCGGTAGTCTATTTTTTCTAGCTCGAACACTTCCAATATCGCTCGATTTGCCTCCTGCCACCTGCCCTCGCCATCTTTGAAGCAGACAATATCTGGCATGGCATTCATCAGCAAGTCGAGATAGGAGTTTTCTCGCCCTGCAGCTTCTACCTCCGCCCGCTTGGTGATTTCCCGTTGCAGGTTTTCGTTTGCCGTTTGCAGCGAGTCCTTTAACAAGCTTTCTGTAACAGTTCTTTCCTTAATTACTTCCTGAAGTTTGTGGAGTTCTAGGGACAGCCGCCTGCGCGCCAACAAATTTTCTACCCGCAAATGCAGTTGGGCAGGTTCGGCGGGAGTTACTATCAAATCGTCTATTCTGCGTTCTAGTGGTTTTGCCTGCTGCGAAAATGGCTGCTCAAAAAGAGCAGGCGTTTGGGACTTACTAACAAGCAAAAACGGTAAAAATATCGGCTCGGCGGCAGCTTTTAATGATTCTACCAGCGGCCCGATACGATCGAAATTTGCCTCGTCGAGAATGCACAAGTCAAAAGCGATTTGGGGAATGGGAAATTCGGAGTTGGGATCTAAAGCGCGATCGAGTACGATCACCTCATGCTCGGTGTTGAGGTGGGCGATCGGCAAATTCAGTTGTTGGTGGCGATCGATCAAGAGTAAAATGCGGCTCATTAGTGTGTTAATTTCCCCATGACTAATGATATGATGTCCGGTAAATTAACTATTATATCTTTTGTAGCGAGGACTTAAGTCCTCTTTTTTATGAGAAATTAAGCCCTCACTACAAACAAATTTTATAGCCTTAGATCAACCGGACGCGATCGAAACGAGCGAGGCATTAGGTAGCCCGATTTGAAGCCCCTATTTAATATAATTTGATAATTATTTAATTGTTTGTTGGTTCAAGAAATGACTAATTACTAATTACTAATTCAGGGGGCGAGTTGATATTTATTTAGGCTGCCAATTCTATGAAAGCTAGTGCAACCCGCCCCTACAGCCTCATGACTAATGACTAATGACTTTTTACGGCATTCCGATCGGAATCAAAGCATCTTCCGGCATACAGCTAAAGTAACGATCCCCTTCCGATAAAACCGCAATCAGCCTCACCTGCCAGTCGGGCATAATCTGCAAGTCCGCCCAGGGCACTGCTACCTCCAAACATTTATCCACTCCCACTTGGGCGCGGCTAATGCGGGGCTGCCACCGATCGCCGTCTTCTGCTTCCTGAAACCAAATCGATTTCGTCAGCAAATTAATCTCTAACTGATGGTGGTATCGATAATTTAGCGGTGCTTCGTCAGGCAAACCCGACAGCGGAATCAGACTGTTGTGCATCGTGCGATCGGGATAAAACCAGAACAAATTTAACTGCTGCGGGCAATCAATTCCCGGCCGCACCCCTACCTTGAAGTCGGCGCGAATGTAAAAATTCAAGTGGTCAACCCCGTACCAAAGCCGCTGAATTGCCGAACTCCGGTGCATCGTACCCCTTGCTCCCCCAACTTCAATCCGACCGGCTTTGTCCCAATCCTGTTCGTTGCCGATACCGTCAATCACCGGGTGAATAAAGCTCAGCGGCAGGTGGTCGCCTTGAACCTGGTGCACCTCTACTTGCCGCCGCACTTCCGGGGGTACGGGCTCGCCGAGAGCGTCGTAAATCGCCGCTACGTGTTCGCGAAATAGCTGGTCGAACATGGCATCTTGGTTCGACGTGTGGCCTTCGCCAAACCACCAGAACCAGTCGGAACCTTCGGCAGCGTAAAGCGCTTCCCAAGCTTCTGGGTTGCTTTCTTCTGTGGCCTCTGGATGGTTTGCCAGCATTTGCCTCGCGGGCCCTAACAAGTCCCAAGCGCGATTTTTCGCCGGATCGCCGATCCAAGTTGTCAGAGAACCGTCCACCCAGGAACCGGTATGCAGTTGGGCTGCGGGAATTGTTTCGGTTGCTGGGAATTTGTCGAGAAATTCCGAGACTGTGACTAATTTGATATCTGGATTGTCGCTGAGAGTTTGATAGAGGGATTCTAAGAAGGGTTTGCCGTCTTGGGGATAGAATTCCCAGCAATTTTCGCCGTCTAGGGCGATCGTCACTAACCAGGGATTTTCTAAAGCTGTTTGGCCGTCGGACTGTCGGTGTTTGAGAGTTTTGCCGATCGCTTCTAAGTGTCCCACTAAATCTGATGCTGCTTTTTTCGGTTCCATCGAACCGTAAGTAAACCCTATCAAGTCGGACAATCTGTGGTCTCTAAATACTATGGCTAAATCACCGTCAGGAGTTTCTAAACGGTAAGGGCGATATAAGAATTCTGGTTCGTAGACATTCCCTGTCGCGTCGCGGTTGAAAAAGTGTTTAATTGTCCACCCCAATACTGCTTCGTCCGAGACTATCCATTTAAAGCCTTGTTTGGCAATGTAGGGCAAAATTTCCGGGCTGACTGCTTGTTCCGACGGCCACAAACCGCGCGGGTTGCAATCAAACCGATCTTCATACATTTCCCAGGCTTTTCTCAGGTGTCGGGGAATATCTTCTGCCCACTGAAACCGGTGTTGTGGCAGCGTCATGTTTGGAATAGCTACGCGACCGCCGTTGGTGTCGGCCAGCAGCGGTAAAATCGGGTGCGTGTAGGGGGTTGTGGAGACTTCTAACTGTCCCTCAGCTTGCATTTTACGGTGCTGGGGAATGATGCGAGCGAGGATTTCTTTTTGTTTTGAGTAGATGTTTTTTCGGTCTACCAAACTAAAATTTTGTCCTTGTTTCAGCCACCCTGCAATATCGGGGTCGTCCCAAAACATCGGGTCAATCCAAGCTAAATTGTGCCACGCTAGCAAGTCGCTAAAATCCTGCAATTTCCAGTTTGCCAAACACCACTGAATGCCTTTTTCCTGCCGCTGAGTGTAGAGTTGAGCGTAGCGGGGATGCGGCTGAATCAGAGTGTGGTAATTGGCGTCAAAAAAGTGTTCTAAAATGAACTCTTGTTCTGGGAGGGTTAAAATTTCTGCTGACTTTAATGTCACCGTCAAGTAAGGGTCTAATGCTTTGTCTGCGATGCAGTCTTCTATCTGCAAAATCAAGGACGGAACCAGGTTTACGGTTTGATGAAGTTTGGGATATTTTGCCAGCATTAGCACTAAATCCAAGTAGTCTTTGACTCCGTGCAAGCGCACCCAAGGCAGTCGGTATTGAGCCTCTGTGGAGTTAGCTGATATTCTGGATTTGTACAGCGGTTGATGTTGGTGCCAAATGAAGGCTACATAAAGAGGATGAGACATTGAATTTGGTAATTGATAATTGGTAATTGGTAATTGGTAATTGGTAATTGGTAATTAGTAATTGGTAATTGGTAAAAGTCAACAGTCAACACTCAACTGGTAATTGGTAATTGGTAACAGTCAACAGTCAACTGTTAAACGTCAACTGGTAACAGTTAACTGTCAACCGTCAACTGCCAACTGACTAATTACATTACCTGTTCGACTTCGGCAATTTCTGGGATGGCTTCGCGCAGGCGGCGTTCAATCCCCATTCTCAGAGTCATTGTGGAACTGGGGCAAGAGCCGCAAGCTCCTTGCAGTCTCAGGTGTACGACTGGGCCGTCGATTTCTACGAGCTCGACGTTGCCGCCGTCGGATATCAAGTAAGGGCGCATTTCATCGAGAACTGTTTCGACGTTATCTCTGGTTAGTGCTAGTGTCATATTTCGCCTCTGTGATGATTTCTTGCAGTTGATTTTGTTCTATTTGACTCAAGGGCAGCATTCTCAACCGCACGAGATTTAAGAAACCGGGTTCCTTGACAAAAGACTTGTGCACTCAGGTGAACTGGCTGCCGGAAACCCGGTTTCTGTCATGCTGATGCTCGATCTGAATTCGCTCTCTAGTTCGATCGTAGCCTTACTTGCTGCCAAATCAAGTTGATTCTGATAGGTTAACCAAAAAAACCCGTTTTATTTAAGAACTTGGGTTTTCGATCGCGCTACACTACTGCTGGTTCTAGCAGTTTGACGTTGGAGTAGTTGAACTCGGTTGTTGTCAGTTGACCTTTTTCTTTTGCTCGAACTACTTGCTTTGTCATGACATAATAGTCGCCTATCTTCTCAAAGGTATCTTCAAATTCGAGTTCTCTGATGATTTCGTCTGTTTGGGGGTTCCGGAAAACGGCATCATAGTGAGTCGCCAAAGAACCTTCGGGTGTCTCTAAGCTTTTGTGTGTGTCAATTACGAAAGCCATGCGGCCCATCACCCGGCTGACTTGACAAATTGAGAGACCTCGGATTTTATAATTCGAGCCCATTGAGTCGCCTTGCACCAAGATGTCTACAGCGTCGGTGCTGTCCTTCTCGCCCAGGGTAAAGCTATTTTTGCCGTGAGATTTTTCAAATGTCGAGCGTTTGCGGTGGGTGACAATATCGCGCATTTGGGTGTAGACGCTTTGCTGCACTTCCTCCTCTTCAATGCCGCTGACTTCCACGCTCATGTCGGGTTTGATAGAAACATGACCCGTATATACTTCGTCGCCCTGTTTGAGTTCAATATCGGCACTGTAACCGGGAAAATTGGCATCCCAGGTATAGCGGTGTTCGTAAGCAGCGCGAAACAAATCGCGAGCGTTGGCTTGCTCTGTCATAAATCCCTCTTTCTCTTGACACCCATCTAGTTTAGCTTAACCGCGAGAAGCCCCACATTCACTGGGTAGGGGAGTTACCCGCACTCTTGGCGAGCACTTTTTGGGGTGCTGCTGGGCTGGCAATTAGGGCGCAACAAGAATTTACTGTCTCTATCGGTTGCTATGATTTGAAAATAAAGTCCCAAAATGCCTGGTTATTGAGAGCGCGATGGGTCGATCGCCACCTACCAGTCTTTGTTAGGGGTTATGTTGAAAAAACTTGTGTCCGCTTTTTAAGGGTTGCACCCGCAGGCAACTATTAGATTCCCCCCTTAATAAAATGCTAGAAACTGTCTATAAACACTTAGAAACATTGCAGGAACAAGCTAGGGAATTGCCACACCCGCAACAGGCAATTTTTACAAAAACTTTGGAAGATTTATCAAATTCTCTACAGGAAATGGCTGGCAGCCGCTTGTTTGAAAGCGCCACAAATAACGCGGCAAAGCTGGTTGAAAGTGAAAAAAATAATCGCCTTTTGGAACGCACTGTAGCCCAGCAAGTAGGGCAAATCAGACAGTTACGGGAGCAGTTGGAAAAACAAATCAGCCAGCATCGCAGGGACAATCAAGCATTAACTAAAAGTGAAGCAAAACTGCAAGCTATGCTGCGTAATTCTCCAGATCTAATTAGCATTGTTGGCTCCGACGGGCGAGTTCGATACCACAGCGGAGCCCTACAGCGGCTTTTGGGTTACAACCCAGAAGAAAGAATTGGTAAATTTCACGGCGAGTTAATCCATCCAGATGATTTGCTGGCTTGGCAGACGTATTTTGGTAAGTTGTTAGAATCTCCAGGAATTGGGGTGGCAATCGAATATCGGAAACGCCACGCTGACGGTTCTTGGATCTACATGGAGTCGATAGGTAACAGTTTGCTTTACGATTCTAGCGTGCAGGGAATTATAATTAATTCGCGGGAAATAGGGGAACGAAAGCAAGCCGAAATCGCAGTCCGAGAGTCGGAACTCCACTACAGAGTTATGTCGCAAATCACTTCGGATTTTGCCTATTCTTTTAAGGGACTTCCCGACGGCAAGTTCGCCTGCGAGTGGGCGACAGAAGCTTTTGAGCGCTGCACCGGGATCGTTCCTGAAGAATTAGAATCGTTTGGTTGGTGGAACTCTGAACTCGTTCATCCCGACGACAGAGAAATGTTAATTAAACAATTAGAAGGCTGTTCTTTCAGCCGCACTGGAGCTAATGAGTATCGCATTATTAATCAAAAAGGCGAGGTGCGCTGGGTGCGGGACTACTGGCAAGTGGTGTGGGACAAAACTGCTGAACGGGTTGTCCGTTTGTGGGGCGCTTGTCAGGAAATTACCGATCGCAAGCAAGTAGAATTGAAACTACAACTCGTTAACCAAGTTTTGCAAGCCCAGATAGCATCGGCGCCGCTGGCAATTAACTGTACCAGCAATGACGGCCATACCGTTGTTTGGAACCGCGCCGCCGAACAACTTTTTGGCTGGACTGCTGCTGAGGTTCTAGGGAAACCTTTACCGAATATTCCTCAAGGCCAAAAGCAAGATTTTTACGCGCTGCTAAAGTCTGCGTCTAATGGCAAACCGCAAAACGGTTTGGAAATATCTTTGTTGAAAAAAGACGGTAGTTCGATCGATGTTTGGCTTTGGGCCGCACGCGTGCGAGATGCGGGCGGCCAGACTGTCGGCAATATCAACATATTTTCCGATATTTCAGAACGCAAGCGCATAGAGGAAGAACGCCAAAAACTAGCAGCGATGAAAGATATGGAGGAACCTTTTTGGGCGCGATATGTCAGCCC
Organism: Microcoleus sp. Pol14D4; assembly: GCF_036701245.1. Taxonomy (NCBI): domain Bacteria; kingdom Bacillati; phylum Cyanobacteriota; class Cyanophyceae; order Oscillatoriales; family Microcoleaceae; genus Microcoleus; species Microcoleus sp. Pol14D4. The sequence goes on along the minus strand of NZ_JAUBQM010000013.1, from coordinate 27,141 downwards.
TCCAAAAACTCCGAAAAAAAAGGGCAGTGGGTAATTATATCAAGCACAAGTTAAAATCATTAAAAGTGCGAAAGTGCAATCTTATGCGTGCAATATCCTTTCCGGTCAAATAACCTATTTGATGGGAGTTGTTCCAGCGGACATAATACGATCGATACACCAAGCTACTACGTGTAGTAGTTGCTATGCTGTACTGTGTAAAACTATAATTCCCTAAAAATAATTGATGAACCAGCTACCGAATTTATTTAGGGAATCTATCGATAAAGTATCAGCTTTTTCCAGGGTAAAACTTGTTGGCACGGTAAATATTAGACTTGTTAAATACGCCACTAGAAGATTTACTGATGCCCCGATTTTTCCTGAGTCCTGAAAGTGGCTAACTCTGCGTGAGTTTGGCAAGCTTCACTTAACTCAATGTAATCTAAGATATTGGAAATTACCTCAGAAAGGTGGATAGCCGAACGGTGAGCTTCTTCGATAAAATCTCTCTCCTCTATGGGATCGTCAGCTTGGTCGTCTATGGTTAGTTGTAGATAGCCGATGATGTGATTTAGGGGAGTGCGGAGCTCGTGGGACGCCTTCAACAAAAATTGCTTTTTGAGCTGGGATAGTCCTTGTACTCGCTTGCTGCGCTCTTGGTAGAGAGTGGCGAGGGCGATCGCACTTCCTACTTGCTCGGCGAGTTCTTGTGCAAATTCGATTTGGCATTGAGTCCAAGGTCGATCGGTCTTACCCTTCCCCGACGATCGACCTTTGCACTGATGCAAGCTAATTATGCCGTTAGGTTGCTCTTGGTAAGCGGTAGCCACCACTAGCAGCGACTGGGGTCCAAAAGGGTCATTGGCTGCAAAGGACTCTACTACCACTGGTTCGAGGGTGGCTAGAGCTTGAAGGAAATGAGGTGCTGCTGTGAGCGAGATTTCCATTCCCAGCATGGGTAAAAATGGTTCTTGGCAGTATTCAGCAGCTACTTTGACTTGCAGGTTAGAACTTTCATAGGGACAAATGATGCAGCGGCTGACGCCTAGTGTTTCTCCCAGAGTGTTAACTGTTTGCTGCCAGATGGTATGGATATCCAAGGTTCGACGAATACTTCTGCCAATTTGGAGTAAAAGCTTTTGCGATTGAGCTGATATTTGCTGATTCATAGCAACCCTTTTTCTACTAGACTGGCAAAAGTTTACCACTCCGGCAACAGAGCAGGAATTTACTCAATTTGCCAGCCTGCGGCTGTCCCACTTATAAATTACGTAATTCTACTTAAATATTGCCACACGCTTTCAAAAATTACTAAGTAGTTGGGCTGTCTTTACAAGATCTTTACGATCGGCACATAGAACGGAGAGCGTCCTTTATGCAACAGTTTTCTTAACAATCCTTTACAGTAGGGGATTCGGAAGCTGAATCAGTCCTAAAAGCAGGCATTAAGTTCTTGTAAAGTTGGCGGGCTGTGGGGGTTTACTAGGAGGTGTGAGCTACCAGCCGATAGATTAAAGATGAGCTGTTATCCGTATCCCCCGGATTTGATTTATGCCAATTCTGGGTGGGGATCGGAAGTGGCGCGGGCGATCGATAGGAGTCCAAAACTCCCAAGGAGGGAGCTTGGCGACGGATAAAAGTCAAAATTTATACGCTGGTGGGCGATCGAACTGTGTTTGTAGGATAATTACCAATTATAGATGACTTTTATTAAGGCAAAAAAACTCACAAATACAGGAATATAGCCATTTTTAAGTGAGTAAGGTACAGTTTTTTAATTGCTAATAAAGCTTTCGAGTGCCTCACGAAATTTGAGAACTGCTAGAGCTGTTTTTTGCTGCTTCCTGATTTTTTCTTGCTTCTTACTTTTTGCTGATTCCTGATTTAGGCTTCCTGATTCCTTCAACGTGCGGAGGAGAAATTATTGATAATTTATTACCGATGATTAATTTTTAAATAGTGGTTCTTGGTAAAGGGGTACAGTAAAAGTAACCGTAGCTCCGAGTCCTTCCCCCATACTGTAAAAATTTACTGTACCTCCCATTGCTTCTACCAGTTTTTGAGAAATAGCCAATCCCAAACCGGTGCCGCCGTATTGTCTGGTACGAGCGCCATCCACCTGAAAAAACGACTCAAATAATTTATCTTGCTTGTCGAGAGAAACCCCAATGCCAGTATCAGCGACTCGAATTTTCACCATTCCGGGGAACTGCTGGTTGTGAACTGTCACCTTTTTCTTAATAACCTCAGCACTGATGCGAATTCCCCCTTCCCCAGTAAATTTAATCGCATTGCCCGTGAGGTTCAAGATTACTTGAAGCAGGCGTTGGTAGTTGCCGTACACAATAATCTCGTCCTCAACAGAAGGTTTTTGGATTTGAAATTGCAATCGCTTTTGCTCGACTTGAACCCGTGTAAAATTCTCAACTTGTTGCAAAAGTTCGCCGAGTTTTACGGGAGCGAGGTCTAACTCCATTTTGCCAGCTTCGATTTTAGCGATATCCAAAATATCGTTAATGACATTGAACAAATGTAATGCCGATCGGTAAGCTTCTTCGATAAATTGGTGCGCTTCTTCGGGGTCATCTGCCATGCCGTCCACAAGCAGTTTTAGGAAGCCGAGGATGCCGTTGAGGGGGGTGCGGAGTTCGTGAGAAGTATTGGCAAGAAATTGACTTTTAAGTTGGGAAAGAGCTACGGCTTCGGCGCGGGCCTGTTCTAATTCTTGGTAAAGTGTAGCGTGGGCGATCGCACTGCCGACTTGAGCGACTAACTCGCGGGCGAATTCGAGTTCGACATGACTCCATTTTGGGGAACTGCCGCAGCGGTGCAAACATATCAGTGCATTGGGTTGGTCTTCATAAAAGGTAGCTGCTACGAGCACGGAATGGCGGTGGAAGGGATCTGCGGCGGGGGAGGCGTAATCGACTGCTACTGGTTTTAAGGTGGCTAAAGTTTGAATCCACCCTGGCTGTTCGGCTGCGCGCAGTTCTAATCCCAGCATAGAAGAGTAAGGTTCTTGGCGGTATTCAGCTACTACTTTAAAAGTTTTCGATTGGAGATTTTCGATTTGAGCTGGGGAAAGCGGGGGCGAGGAGTCCTTAGCTATTGACTGTTGTAATTCGGCTGCTGCTGCGGTCGAATTCTGCTGATTTTCCGAGGCAAGGAAGGGAGAAGTTTCGAGATTTTCGCTGTCTTGTTTGTATGAACAGATGATGCAGCGACTCGCGTTCAAAACTTGACCCAAGCTGTTAACAGTTTGCTGCCAAATTGTTTCTAAATCGAGGGTTTTGTGCAGGTTTTGAGCAATTTGGGAGATGATTTTGCGGTCGATTTCCGAGTAGGAAGGGAGAACTCGACCGGGGATGTGGCTCGCTGGAAGCGACATTGGTGGGCGGGCGTCCGATGGGGATGGCAAAGCTGGATAAAGCATAAATTCTGGGGAGTCGGGCCGTCTGTCTGTGGGTTTGTCAGACAGCAGCCTTCCCATAACTAAGACTTTTGCAGCTTTGCCGTTTGAGTCGATCGCCGGAGTAAGTGTCAAATCGAAGAGGAAATATTGTCCGGCGTGGCAAAATGGATAGCTGAACCGTTGCGGTACGAGGGTTTCGAGCGCCCGCTGCAGGATATCGAGGTAAGGCGCAGGGGGGATGGGTTGCAGGGTTTCGCTGAGGGGGCGATCGACAATTTGTTCTGCTGTAAGGTTGTACTGTTCGGCTTTTTGCCAATAAAAAGATAGATATTTACCAGAGCCGTCTTGGGTAAATACTAATTCTGCCCCTAACTCTTGAAAAAAGGCTGTAGAGGCGAGGCTCGATCGCCGGAAATCTGTGTTAGAGTCCATCAGAGTAGGGGATGAAAGTAGTTCTGATTTGGGAGTATTGAGTTTTTAATAAAGAACTCAATACTCCCCAGTGTTTGGGGCTTCTACTGTTAATTGGTGAGTTATTAATCCAAAAAGTTCTTGGCTTTTTAATTAAAACATTAATCGCTCAACACTCACACTTTGCAAAAATTTTATGCTTCTACTATTGACTTTTGAGTGATTAATGAACTCATAAAATATTAATTATTTAATTCTGAACTCAACTCAAAACTCAACACTATTCGTTCTCAGCCGTTTTGGGTAATTAAGAAATAAAAATTTAGATTGAGGAATTAGGAATCTGCACCGATTAACTATCTAGTTTGAAAATTACGCCAAAATCTGAGGCTGCCAACAGCTCAACTCTGGGACTGGCTCAGGCATTTTTTCTGTCACCTTGAATAGTTCCGAGGTTGTCAGTTAGCCGAGTTAACTCGCCCACAACCTGTAGGTTTCGTCACGAAATCTGCAGGAGATAGTCCGCGCGCTCTAAATTTCACAGCCTGCTGATTTGCGCGCGCCGTCTGGGGCGAGAGCAGCTCAGTCGTTCCATTCACCACGCGGCGGGACTGGGGGGTTGCGGCGTAAACTCAGAGCCAGCTCGTCTTCGCGGCGCTCGCCTCTGAGCCACTGCTTGATTGCTGTTTCAATGACTTTGCTGGGGTCATTCGTCAAGTGCTTAATTTGGTCTAGCAGTTCCGAATCTATATGGATAGATAGTTCCACTTTTTCTGACGAACTGTGGGAGGGTATACTTGGCTGGCTCATAGTTAAAAAATCCTAGTTTTAATTCTTAAGTTTCAATTCTTTTCATGACAACCGACTGGACTAGATATTTGCAGTCCCTGATTTGCACCCCACCTTTCCTCAACCGCTTAACAGCTTTCTGTACAATGAGACAGAGAAAAGTTTTTTCCTTTTGGGTGTCCGACCGAACCCGGACACTTGAATGGTAATAACTGATACTCTTGAGGTTTGTCTCTGTTGTGGTTTCATCTCAATCCCCAGTAAGAGGTTGAAGTAAGCACTCTACTCTTGCTTGTGTAATCATACAACAAAAAGTATCCTTTGCCGATTAGCTCTTCGATAAAAAACATGACTAACGTCCCTGTATCTCGCATTCGTAATTTTTCGATTATTGCTCACATCGACCACGGAAAATCGACCTTGGCCGATCGCCTGTTGCAGGCGACTGGGACTGTGCAGGCACGGGAGATGAAGGAGCAGTTTTTAGACAATATGGATCTCGAACGCGAACGCGGCATTACGATTAAGCTGCAAGCGGCTCGGATGAATTACACTGCCAAGGACGGTCAGGAGTACGTGCTCAACCTGATCGACACTCCCGGACACGTGGACTTTTCTTACGAGGTGTCGCGATCGCTCGCTGCTTGCGAAGGGGCGCTGCTGGTGGTTGACGCATCTCAAGGCGTGGAAGCACAAACCTTGGCAAATGTCTACCTTGCCTTGGGAAATAATTTGGAAATTATTCCAGTTTTAAATAAAATTGACCTGCCGGGAGCAGAACCGGAACGGGTAAAAGGGGAAATTGAAGAAATTATCGGTCTGGACTGTAGCGGGGCGATTGAGGCTTCGGCTAAGGAAGGAATTGGTATAGATGAGATTTTGGAGTCGATCGTCGAATTGGTGCCAGCGCCGCAGGATACTGTGGACAAACCGCTGCGGGCGCTAATTTTTGATAGTTATTACGACCCTTATCGCGGGGTAATTGTGTATTTCCGGGTGATGGACGGAAGTGTCAAAAAGGGCGATCGAGTTTTGTTGATGATTTCGGGTAAGGAATATGTCATCGATGAATTGGGCATCCTTTCACCGACTCAAGTTCAAGTAGACGAACTGCACGCCGGGGAAGTTGGTTATCTGGCTGCGGCAATTAAAGCCGTAGCTGATGCTCGCGTCGGCGATACGATTACTTTGGTCAAAAAGCCTGCACCGGAGCCTTGGCCGGGTTATACAGAAGCAAAACCGATGGTTTTTTGCGGCTTGTTCCCGATCGATGCTGACCAATTTCCAGATTTGCGGGAAGCTTTAGAAAAACTCAAACTCAACGATGCGGCCCTTTCTTACGAACCGGAAACTTCGAGTGCGATGGGATTTGGTTTTCGCTGCGGTTTCTTGGGTTTGCTGCACATGGAAATTGTGCAAGAAAGACTGGAGAGAGAATACAATCTGGATTTGATTGTTACGGCTCCTTCGGTGGTTTATCAAATCACAACAATTAAAGGGGAAGTGTTAACAATTGACAATCCCAGCCACTTGCCAGAGCCTCAGTATCGCGAGAAAATTGAGGAACCTTATGTGCGGGTAGAAATGCTGTCGCCAGAAACTTATGTGGGCGCGCTGATGGAACTGTCTCAAAGTCGGCGGGGCATTTTTATGGATATGAAGTATCTCAGTCAAGGCCGAACTACGCTGGTTTACGAGTTGCCTTTGGCGGAGGTGGTGACTGACTTTTTCGATCAGATGAAATCGCGATCGCGCGGTTATGCGAGCATGGAGTATCACATAATTGGCTACCGCGAAAATCCGTTGGTGAAAATGGACATTTTAATTAATGGCGATCCGGTTGATGCTTTGGCGATGATCGTACACCGGGATAAGGCTTACAATGTGGGCCGCGGGTTGACGGAAAAACTCAAGGAGTTGATTCCCCGCCATCAATTTAAGGTGCCGATTCAAGCGACAATTGGCGCTAAGGTGATTGCTTCGGAGCACATTCCGGCTTTGCGGAAAGATGTGTTGGCGAAGTGTTACGGCGGTGATATTTCGCGGAAGAAGAAGTTGCTGCAAAAGCAGGCGAAGGGTAAGAAGCGGATGAAGTCTGTGGGTACTGTGGATGTGCCGCAGGAGGCTTTTATGGCTGTGCTGAAGCTCGATCGGGATTCGTAATCTGTGTGGCTTTTTGTCAGGAACAGGCAAGATGCCTGTTCCACAAAGAGTCTGTTTTTTTGTCGGTTCTAGGAACAGGCTTTCCGGTCTGTTCCACAAATGGGGTTCTAGGAACAGGCTTTCGGGCCTATTCTACCTTTTGCAGATTAAGGGCGATCGCTCTTGACCAAAGAAATTGGTTGAGCTAAACTAAAACTTAGTTTAAATTGCGTATAGTAGATGCACATAATCAGCTACAAACGGGTGCGTGAATATAGCGAAACTCATGCTGATTGCGGGGAAGCTTTGGATAACTGGTTTAAAATTGCTAGCAAGGCTAAATGGTCTAACTTAATTGAGGTACAATCTGTTTTTCCTAAAGCCGAAGCAGTTGGGGGGTTTACAGTTTTTAATATCAAAGGTAATAATTATCGATTAATCGTTAGTATGGATTATGAAAGCCAATTAATTTATATCAAATATATTCTCACCCATGCTGAGTATGATAAGGAGAAATGGAAAAATGACCCTTACTTTTAATCCAGATAAATACAAAGAGTTATTGTCTCTGTATCAACCTAAAATAATTAGAAATGAAGCGGATAATGAGAAGGCTCTGGCTATTGTGCAAGAGTTAATGCACCGGGGCGATCGCACTCCTGAAGAAAATGAGTTATATGAATTGCTGATTGCATTGATTGAAAAATTTGAGCAGGAATATTACGCACCAGGAACAACAGCAACGCCTCATTCAATACTGCTGTTTTTGATGGAACAAAGAGAGTTACAACCTGCTGACTTAGTGGGAGTTATTGGATCTGAAAAAAGAGTGTATGAAGTGGTTAATGGCGATCGAGATATTAGCAAAGAGCTGGCATTGATTCTGGGGAGTTTTTTTCATGTAGAGCCGAGTTTGTTTTGTAATTAAGGGAAGTGAGATCGTTTCCGTTTAATTCGGAATTGTATCTGATGAACTTCTTTTGAGCAAGTAGTTTGATTGTTTGTATTTAAAATAAGGGCGATCGCTCTTCAATCAGCATGACACCACTACACGCGAAACTCTTTAACCAATCCAAGAGCATAATCTACGGCTGCTTTTACAGCCCTTGAAGCCTTGGGGGAAATCGCATCTTTGAGTAAGCCATCAATGTGCTTTAGAAGTTCACTTTCAAAATCAATCCAGAAAAGAGCTTTATTGTTGTTCAACCATAGTAAAGCTGTTCTATTACCCGTATATTGGAGAGAACGCCAAGACACCCCTGGATTATCATTTCCCTGTTTTTGAGATGATTTATCATTAATCTCATAACCAATTCTTGTTCTTCCTTGAGCATCCTTATAAGGTCGAATAGTAATATCATCCTGTGGAATGGCAGGAAGATGAGCGTATATTTCTTTGGTGACAGCATCAATTCCTGGGCTGAGAGAAATCATCGTTTGCCAAACCGATTTATTCTTTTCCCATCTTGCAGTATCTACAACCGCAGGAGTAATTTCTATTAAACCAACACCAAACTCACGAAGAATCTCACCTGCATCTCCCAACTGGCCAACAGGTAAACGGTGAGTTTCATCTAAAAAAACTGCTACTTTTTCTCTACGCTTGCCAGCTTTATTTTTCGGTAATTTTGGTCCGATTTCTAAAATTTGATTCAACAAAGAATCCCAGAAAAGAACGCCAACACTCTCTGAACTAGGCTTGGCTAGGGGCTGGCTTACAATCACCAGTGAGCGATTGTAGAGTATGTCATCAATTATTAACTCGACAAGTGGCTGACCATCCAGACCTTGATTATGCGGTTCACTGTAATACAGTACATCTTCGTCTTTTTCTATTTCATTAGCCAGTCTGTTTATCCCGGAACGAGTTCCCACATACTCATCTTTCAGCATTCTGAAAAAATTTGATGTTTCCAGTCTATGCTTGATGTCTTTAATTTTTGTGAAATCTGCCTTGCCTGTCGAATCAAGTCCCTTTACCTCTCCCATAAGATTAATCAGCTTAGTAATATTTTTTTCTACTTCACTGGGATACCTGAGAAAGTAAACTAATTTTCTCAGCGTACACTTTTTCGGATCGTTTTTCGTATCCATCTGCATATACTCAATCAGCAGGCTGGCAATTTCAACGGCGTTGTCAATAAACAACTGCATATCGCCACCTACTTGAATTAGCCGACGTATCGCTTGTAAAAAACTATCTCTGTCTGATTTATCCCTTAAATATGGCAGAGAATTAAACCAACAGTTTCCTCTAGGCCAGCGATATGCAGGTCTGTTAGATCTCTTCTGCAAATACAAAGCTAAATTTGTAAAGGCAGCACCTTCGGCATAACCGTTTTGACCACCCTTAGCCTCACCGATAACGACTGTTCCAAAATTCTCTAGTACACCAGCTATTAGCCTGTAAGTTAGAGTCGTTTTACCACTTCCAATGGCTCCACCAATTAAAATGTGATTCGTGATTAAATCAGCAGGTAGCCACACGGGAAACCTGCAAAGATAATCAGGTCGATCGGAGGCAAATCCAAGAAAGATTACACCTTGGTCTGAATGGAGGTTCCTGTAGTTAGTCGGGTCTTTTAAAGCATTACACAAATCCTCATTAACTAGCTTACCCTCAAGACAGTCAAACGCTTGATCCAAAGGATAGGATAAAAAATCGACGATTTCGCCATGAGAAAGTTCAATTTCAATGTAATCAATCATGGTTCTGTACTCCCGTATCTTTTAGCTCGTGTCTTCATAAGATCGTGAAGTTTTTCGTTAAAATTCACTTTAGCGTAAGCCCCACGTCCATCTTTTCCTAAATCACCTTTCAAACCGCCTAATATTGCAAGTTCCTGTTGGATAAAACGCAACATATCACGGTTCGCTTTCTCATCGCCTACCAAGGCCTCTGCAAGTGCTTTTAGAACTGTCTCTTCACTTCTAATCATTGCCAAAGTTATTTGATGTGCCTGCGCGTACATTCCCTCACCTGTGATTTGATATTTAGATGCCATATACTCAAGCTCAGTTTCATTTATGAGCTTTTGGCGCATTTGTGCATCATTAGTTTGAGCATAAGCTACACTTGCTTCAAGGGCTTGTAAGTTCTCTTGGCTTTCTAGTTCAAGCCTTCTGTACTCTTTTTTATCGTTTATTTTGATGCGATCTAGAAGTCTGTTAACTTTAGATTCATTTTCAGTGTTTCTGAGTTTATTATATAAGCCACAAATGTTTGCAATGAACTGACGCTCCTCTGCCTCTTGATCCTTGATAGCATTGCTGAAGTCGTCATATAATTTGACGCAGCGAGTATCCTGAATTATTTTTTCATACCAAATGACTCTTATTGCTAAAAGTAACATAAATACACTTCCAGTAACAAACCACCATTGTAAGTTTGATACTTTTAATGATAATGAAATAAAAATTACGAATCCAAACAGCAGCGAGACGGCGTAAAGTACATTAGACAGCAGTAGAGCTACTTCATCAGGATCTAAAGTCTTCACTAATTGAGAAGTAACGGTATTGGATTGCAAGAGTTTTTTTATATTCCAAACTAGCAAGAAAGGGCCTGGTAAAAAAATCCGATATAGCCAATAGCTGTTTTCATACCTTTGACGAGCATTTTTTACCTTATCAAGAACAATCACAACCTGATCCATTTTTTCTTCACGATAAATTTGCTCAATCATTTTCTTCAAGCCAGAAGGAGTAGACCCCTGAATCATCTGTTCACCATTTGGTTTGAAGGGTTGATTTATAGAGCCTTGTTCTATCGGCTGGTTCGAGACATTCGGATTTACAGACCCCATGTGATTAATAGACTGATTAGCTTTTGGTGGTATTGCTTGATTTTCGTCAGCGTTCCGCATATTTATCACCGTTTGTATATTGCAACTCGATGCTTAACCGTATTTCATTTCACTATGGCTTTCTGATGCTGATTCAGTTTCCGATTTGCTATATTCAGACTCAGATTCAGTTTCCGATTCGCTGAGTTCACATTCAGAGTGTTCTTCGGGAGATTTAAGGGTTAAGGTCCCAGCTTCCAAGCGACTCTCAAGATCCTTCATATACTCACTAACGTACTCACCTTCTTCGCTTTCAGGTTCAGGATCGGGAGAACCTGAAGATTTTGCCATACTTTCTGCGTTTAAGCTGGTCTCTAGCTCGTTATCTCTTTTCTCTCTTTGTTCAGATTCTCTTTCGCCTCCCCTTGTCTCTAATTGTTCCTCCAACTCAAGTGTCTTAGAAATTTTGGGGAGCGATTCATACCGTTTTTGTGCTTCTGACTTTTGTTGTTCAACAATGGAATAATTGGGTTTTTGGGTCTGTATATCAGGGGAAGGAGGAGCTACACCACCTGCACCTGACGCTAGAAGAGTAACAGCATCCACAAATGCGGCTACTTTTTCAAAGTTAGTGCTTTTTTCATTATTCGATGACATAGTTTTTACTCCTATTAGTTGACAATTTTTTATCGATTGGTTAGATTTTCTGAACCTTCCTGGCCAGAAGTAAATTTTTCCTGAACGGGAATGCTTGGACTGTGTAGCTTTCCATTATTGGTAATTTCAATATTGGGACTAGGGTCATCAATATCACTGTAGTCTTTACCTTGCCTAGCCCAAATTGAGAGATTCTCAATTCCCTGGTGAAACTTCTCAATTAATTTATTGGGTCTGAGAAGTTGCTCAAGCGCTTGATTCTTTTCTTTCAAGTATGCTATCTCTTTCTGGCAGTTAGCTAACAATATTTTATTCATGTCTCTCCGAGCAATAGCTTTACCCAGGGCTATTTTTTTCTCAGAGTTAACTCGATAAGTTCTGCCTTTAGCAATGGCAAACATGATATTTATGAAAGCAAAGATACTTACACCAAAAAGAATTTCAAATTTCTGCTCACCCGTCAGAGCCGCTAGTGGTTCGGGAACACCTGTACTTAAGTTGATATTGTTGCTTCTTGCTAAATCAATTAGTGGCGGTACGGTAGCATACCCAATTAAAGCTTCTAACAGCCAAATGATAAAAAACAAGAATGTATCACTATCAACTCTTAAATCAGTTCCTACTACAATTTTGATCAAGCCTGTCAAAATAGGAATAGGAAATATAAGTTTGGTCAACTTTGTGATCGCCGGAAAACAAGCTCGATAAATTTTATCAAATTTAGTCTGGCTTGTTTTTCCTTCCTCTGTCTCTTCTAGTAACTGATTATTTTCTTGATTATGCTGTTTATTCTTATCCTGAGAAACTATCCAGTTAGTCACTGTAGCTGAAGTCAGCCAAACAAGTGATATTCCACATAAAATACTAACTATAACGCTCGGCGTATATTGGAGGTTATTCAAGTCAGAAATAGTGAAAATGCTGAATAAAGAAAGAACTGGTACTACACTGAGTCCTATTTTCAGCGTCCAATCAAAGAAAGTGTTAAAAAATGACCAAGGCGGGAGAGACCAAAAGCCTATACTAAATCTTCCAAATCTCACGCCAGGAAAAATGATTGGAGTGTCTCGTTCCCAAAAACGAAGTGCTGCTGTTGTAGCAGCCACTTCAATTTCTGCATCTTTTAACAACTTATGTAGTTTTTGTAAATCCTCCTCTCTAGTCTTCAGATTTTTTTGTAATAGCAGTTGTTCTTTGCACTTTGGGAGCAACTTTGACAACAAGATAAAATAGAGTTCTGGATCGTTTCTCCTCAACCAGTGACGAATATCGTCCGGAAATTGGCTGTTGAGATTTTTGTCAATTTCTGCTTCATCGGAGTTGGGCATGATCTGTCAAATATAAATTCAGCTAGTTTAACTTTAAGACATCAGTGTGGATTTTCTTGAGGTGGTTAAGCGTTTGTGGAACGCTTGTAGCTGGAGACTCAGCCTTTCTATTCCCATCCTTATTGAACTGTTGAAAGGCTGTAGCGACCTGATTGGCAGCTCCGTCATTCACGCCAAATAAAATAATTTTTTCTACTTTTTCTTTGTCTGATTGAGCTAATTGATCCATTCCAGCTTGAATTTTGGGAAAGGCTCGATTTACCTCAGCGAGGTTCCAAGGAGCTTGAATCAAAACAATTATTTTTTCTGGGTATTTAGATGCCGCATCCTTTAAGTAAGGTGCAAGGTTTGCGAGAGATTCTGCACTAGCCTTACAGGTTATTTCCCCATTTGCTATTCTAGTGAGTGCTTTGTCCGCTTCCCCAGTTACAGCTTGAATTGATACTGGTTTTTCATCGGGCAATTCAGTACCAGGAGTGGGAAATTCAGGCGTGTCTTTTTCACAAAACTTGGCGATTGTGTAGCGGTTTCCTGGAACAATAATTTGTGCTTTTTTATCAACCTTGCCTTTAGCTTGGGTTAAAAATGCTGTGGCTTGTGTAACTTGCTCTTGATTAATGGGTGACAGAACGATGTAAAAATGATACTTGGTTGTTGGTGGAGGAGGTTCTGGTTTTGGACAACCTGTCAGCGTTAGACAAATGCCAGATAAAATTAAGCCTTGAGAAATGACTTTCTTCCCACATTTACTGAGTATTTCTGCCTTAATTATGAATACCATCTGTAGTCCTTTATACTAAATTTTTAAGAAAGTAGAAAAATGAACTTTTTACGAGCTTCAGATTGGTTATGAATCTATTTGGCAATTACCACCAAAATTGGATTCATACCAATGACTCGATTCCATGTACTATTTCATCCCTACTGCCTATATTGCCTACCTTCGCCTTTCACCCAGCAAAAGTCTTGCATAGCAAAGCTTTCGCCGATCGCACTCACAAACACGAACTCCTTCCCAACAAGGCCTGTTGCAGCCTCCTGTTTATATATCTGGGCAAATCCAGAAAATTATGCAAAAACCCAGAAAATAAATTAAAAAAATTACTACCTGTGCCAGAGACTAGACTCAAAGCGAGAAATTTACGAAAGTTCAGCCTTACTCCCCTGTCCGATCGCTAACTGTAGTCAGTAATAGCTCAAAAGCGCTCCCACCAACTTTTTGACTTGTAACTTGTACCCTTTGCGCTTTAGCCTTTACTTATCATACGCTAGCTGAGTCTGGCAATAAGCTGATACTCATCAGGAGTTATGTTAGAATTTCATCAGGAAATTTAGAGACACCCATCTATGGCATCCACAAACGATCGCTTCGTCGAGGCAGAAAGTCGCTGGGACTTAAAAACTCTGTACTCGGACTTGGCCGCGGTTAAGGGAAAGCCTCTCACCCCCGTAGAAAAGCTGCATCTGCGGGGGTTGCTTTGTGGCTACAGTCCCGCTGAAATCGCCGAAAAGCTGCAAAAGAATCCCAAGGGTGTTGAAACTGACCTCTGTGCCACTATTTATAAATACGTTAAAGCCTTTGTGGGTAAAGGCATTGAAAAGATAGAAAACTGGAGAAATATTGCTGAATGGCTTGAGGATGCTGGATATAAAACTAAGCCACCTGCTAAATTACCTATTCAAAACGGTTTATCTGAAAATAGTAAAGTTAATGTAAGCAATATAACGTTTGAGAACAATCAAATAACAATTGATGTTTTCCTACAAATAACTGTACCGCTACCTTCAGAACTATCAATACAAAATCTAGACATCAACGATAACAACGGTAACTAAAATTTTGCCACAATTCAACAGATTGGTAGCGTGAAGCGACTAAAATCAGGAAGCGCGATCGCCCTTACAGACTAAATCAACAACCCCAGCGATAACATTAATATTACTATTAGGTCAAATATTTACATCATTAGCGGCCCTAACGGTTCAGGCAAAACTACAGTTTTCCCGAGATTATTACCAAATTTTTATTTTGAGAATGTTTTGAATATGTCAATGCAGATGCGCGGCCGGAATGTCCCCATTCCATCCAGAGTCAGTTGCATATCCTCGCAAGACGCTTAATGATACAAAGACTGCGAACTTTATCAGACTCTGGCACCGACTTCGCCTTCGATACAACTTTAGCCGATCGTAACTTTGCTCAATTCTTGAGAAACTGTAAAACTAAAGGCTAGACAATCAACCTGATTTAGTTCTGGCTGGAATCTCCAGAAATTCCAATTGAACGAGTGCCACGCAGGGTTGAAAGTGGCAGACATTCTTTTCCCGAAATCGACATAATTTCTCTCATATTGCTTTTCAGATAAATCGACCCGGGTTTTTTCAAATAAGCCCGTGAAGCGCACCTATCGCCTAGGGCATCGCCCAACCTCAAAGCGAAGTCATCAAGTAACCAATAACCAATAACAAATAACATAACTAATGTCAAGAGTGTTTTTTCGGAAATATTAAAGCTTCAATAAAAATTGCTACCAACATTTGCGAATTATAGCACTTTCTTCCAAGTATTTGACAATGCTAAGTTAATTAAAGATTTTATAAAAGTGACTCATAAGTCTTTACATTGGCGATCGCAATTTTGTTATTCTATTAGAAAGTTTCATTCGAGCGACTGAATTTTTGTACTCCAGTCCTACCCCTAAACAGAACGGCAGTTTCCACAATGAGAATTTTAGTCACAGGCGGTGCGGGTTTCCTCGGTTCTCACCTAATCGATCGCTTAATGGCCCAAGGACATGAGGTAGTCTGTTTGGATAATTTTTACACCGGGACTAAACGCAATATCCTTAAATGGCTGGACAACCCGTATTTTGAGTTGATCCGCCACGACATCACGGAACCGATTCGGTTAGAGGTAGATCAGATTTACCATCTGGCCTGTCCTGCTTCCCCCATACACTATCAGTACAACCCTGTCAAGACAATTAAAACAAACGTCATCGGCACGATGAATATGTTGGGATTGGCCAAACGGGTAAAAGCAAGATTCTTTCTCGCTTCGACTTCCGAAGTGTACGGAGATCCTGATGTCCATCCGCAAACAGAAGATTATCGCGGCAACGTTAATTGTATAGGAATTCGCAGTTGTTATGACGAAGGCAAACGAGTAGCTGAAACCTTATCTTTTGATTACCACCGTCAAAATGGGGTAGACATTCGAGTTGTGCGAATCTTCAATACCTACGGTCCCCGGATGTTGGAAAATGACGGCAGAGTAGTGAGCAATTTTATTGCTCAAGCTTTGCGAAACCAACCGCTGACTGTATACGGCGACGGTTCCCAAACACGTAGTTTTTGCTACGTTTCTGATTTGGTGGAAGGATTTATTCGTTTGATGAATAGCGACCAAATCGGGCCGATGAATTTGGGAAATCCAGGCGAATACACTATCTTGGAACTGGCAGAAAAAATTCAAAATATGATTAATCCAGGGGCAGAGATTATCTTTAAACCGCTGCCGGAAGACGATCCAAAACAGCGACAACCGGATATTACTCGTGCTAAAAGTTGGTTGGGGTGGGAGCCAACTGTGCCGCTGGATAAAGGTTTAGAGTTGACTGTAAAGGATTTCCGCGATCGCATCGAGGGAAACCAAAAGTAGAGACTGGGAGAGGGGGAGAATGGGAGAGTGGGGGAGAGAAAAAATCTTCCTTATTCCCAATTCCCAATTCCCGATTCCCAATTCCCAATTCCCAATTCCTACCTGATTTATTTACTAGCTTTGAGGAGATTTCTATGCAAGTTTGTGTCATCGGTACAGGATATGTTGGCTTAGTCACCGGCACTTGCTTGGCCCACATCGGCCACCACGTGATTTGCGTAGACAACAACGAAGAAAAAGTTAAATTAATGAAGTCCGGACAGTCGCCTATTTTTGAACCCGGACTGTCTGAATTAATGTCCTCTGCATCTGCGTCGGGCAATCTAGAATTTACTTCGGACTTAGCAGCAGGAGTGGCTCACGGAGACATTTTGTTTATTGCGGTGGGGACGCCTCCTTTGCCTACTGGGGAAAGCGATACTCGCTACGTGGAAGCGGTTGCTCGTGGAATTGGAGCTCACCTCGACGGCGATTACAAAGTAATCGTAAACAAATCGACAGTGCCCATCGGTTCGGGAGATTGGGTACGAAGAATTGTACTAGATGGTTTAGCAGAACGTCAAAAGCCTCAAAACGGTGACGGGGTTACTGGTGAGGAAGTAGCAGCAAAAACTGGTGTTCAATTTGATGTAGTTAGCAACCCGGAGTTTTTGCGGGAGGGCTGTGCTGTTTTCGATACTTTTAATCCCGATCGCATTGTTCTCGGCAGCAACTCTCGGCGGGCTATGGATATGATGCTACAGTTATACCGGCCGATTGTCGATCGCAAGTTTGCAGAAAATCCGTCTTTGCCGGAGGTTCCGGTGGTGATGACTGATATCAGTTCAGCGGAGATGATTAAGTACGCAGCTAATGCTTTTTTGGCTACGAAGATTAGCTTTATTAATGAAGTTGCTAATATTTGCGATCGCGTCGGTGCAGATGTTAGTCAAGTTGCCCGAGGTATCGGCTTAGATTCGCGGATTGGCAACAAGTTTCTGCAAGCGGGCATTGGTTGGGGCGGTTCTTGTTTCCCCAAAGATGTCTCGGCTTTAGTTCACACTGCTGACGATTACGGCTACGAGGCGCATTTGCTGAAAGCGGCGGTGGAAGTTAACGAACGCCAGCGGTTGATTGCTATTGAAAAGTTGCAACAAGTTTTGAAGATTCTCAAAGGTAAAACTGTCGGACTTTTGGGTTTAACTTTCAAGCCGGATACTGACGATTTGCGAGATGCTCCAGCGCTAAATTTAATCGAGAATTTGAATCGGTTGGGAGCGAAAGTTAAAGCTTACGATCCGATTGTTTCTCAAACAGGGATGCGTCACGGTTTGTCGGGAGTTTTGGTAGAAACCGATCCGGAAAGACTGGCCGACGGTTGCGATGCTTTGGTGTTGGTGACTGACTGGGAACAGTTTCGCAATTTAGATTACGATAAAATGGCGAAGTTGATGAATCATCCGGTGATGATTGATGGCCGCAATTTCCTAGACAAGAAGGCTTTAGAAACGGCTGGTTTCCAATATGTGGGGATTGGAAGGTAAAGAAGAGTTTTGAGTAGAATCTCTATTTCGTAGGGTGCGCCGAAGCGCACCTTACATTGATCTTGCTGGTGGCCAACAATCGCGGGTTTACTCGCCCCTACTGCTTTAAAAATTCTCCATCAATGTTTTTTCTTGAGCGTAAACATCTCGTAGCTGTTGCAGCGCTGAAGCAGAAATTACCGATTTAACTGTAGCGACTAATTTACCCCATTCAAGCAAGCTGTCAACTGAAACAGCCGTTTTGAAGTTGTACGTATAGAATTTAGTCCAAAAATCTGGTGCTTGTGTCCGTTTCCAGCGTTTGTACCAGGCGACAAAATCTTGAGCGCAGGGCGGTTTTACTTCTAAGATTGGGGGGAAATCAGCGTAGCTGACAAATCGACTGAGGCCTTTAGCATGAACGTACACCACGTTGTGGCAGCAATCGATCCGGTATATCTGTTCGGGTGAGATGTTGAACAGGAGTGCCACTGTTTCTTCGGTGACAAATCTCGATCGCGGATTGACGATCGACGATTTGTGAATAATTTTTGATGCGCCGATCGTTGACGATCTTAACTGATTTTCTGATATCATTGTAGTTGCATCTGGTGGTAGTAGGTAAATCTATCTCTGCTAAGTGCGATCGACAGAAATTATCTGTCGGGATTAATTTTAACTGGCGATCGTCTTTAGTTTGCAGACCGGGGGCGATCGCTTTTTGATATATTATACTAAATCCAAAATTTTGTAAATAGTGAATATGAGCAAAGGCTTAGTCAGATTGCGGGTTCGAGAGTTGGCTGCCGAGAAGGGATGGACGCTCAAAGAGGTTGCGGAGCGATCGGGCGTGGGCTACAGTACCATTAGCAATTATGCCCGTTCTCAGGGGATGGCAATGGTTGACTTTGCAGCAGTCCACAAGCTGGCTCGAACTTTTGATGTGATGATTGAGGATTTCGTGGTAATCCTAGAAAAGTAGTTGAAAGTTTTGCCTAAATTCAATGTTTCAGCGATCGACTTTTGATGTGGCGATCGAAGTTTTGATGTGATGATTTCAGCATAGGTCGATCGCCCGCAACCAAAGTCGATCGCCTATCATTGAAATAACCCGCTTGCAGCCCGAAATTAGGAGAACCGTCAAATGCTAAATGCTTTGCTATTGGGAGGTCTTCTCAAGGTCGCTTTCGATGGGATAGTGGGCGCTCAAGCCAATGATGCACTCAAGCACCTCTGTTTGACGGGAATAAAAAAAAATTCACGAAACGGAAAAATTGTCAACCACGATTTAGAAAAAGCGCTGAAAACTTCTTTCCTGAAAGCTCAGCAACAAATCGCATCAGAATGCAAACAGGAAATCGATCCAAAAAATGCGGCTAACCGAGAGAGTTTTGCCTATTCGCTGCAAGAGAGGCGGCGGGATTTTGATTGGTTGAAACGAAAGCTCGAAAAGCTCAAATTAGAATTAGAACAGGTTGATAAAGAAACAGTCTCCTCTGGGATTCCCATTGCAGGTTTAGATGAGATAGAATTGCTGCTGACTGCCGCAGATGAGTTAAAACAGAATCAGGTTGAAGAAGTCAAGCCAAAACTGCTGGAAGTCGCCCTGGAAAATTGCGATGTCGCACCCTACAAGACTAAGTTAGAGCAAGAATTGTTTACCTTGGTATCTGTATACTTTGCTCGGGAAATCAAGGACAATGACAAAGTTTTTCATTTTTTTACGGGGCAGAGTTTAACCCGGATTGATGGCAGAACCCAAGAGATGTATGCTTGGCTTGAGGAGATAGTTGAAAAAAGCCGGATTGTTTATGTGCCGATTGATTGGCAAGCTATTTGCCAGCAGATATTAGAGGATAAAGAACAGCAGCGGCTTAGTAGCAATCAGCTAACTTTTGGCAACCATGAAATAGATGATGTTTATGTGCCGCTGGGATTGGTGGAACGGCAGAAAGTGACTCAGCGACGCGAGGATGTTGCGGCTGAGGAAGGTTCGGATTTGTACCGGGAAAAGGAAGTTACCCAAAAATTTGAACACAGCGAGTTTCTTGAGCAAGTTATCCAGCAAGGAAGTATCCCTAAAAGCAATGGTAAGCGGTTAGGAATTATTGGGGAACCAGGGGCGGGGAAAACAATGCTGTTGCGGCAGATTGCGAATTGGGTAGCGGCGGGCATTTCCGAGGCGATTGTAATTTGGGTATCCTTGGCGGATTTGCAGGGGAAGGAATTAGAGCCGTATTTATTTGATAATTGGCTGTTGGCGGCTATTAAGAGAATTGGGAAGGCTGAGGCGACTGCGGAAATTAAGGATGATTTTTTAGCACAGTTTAATGCTGAGCGCGTTTGGTTGGTGTTGGATGGGGCGGATGAGATGGCGGTAGCAGATCGCAATCCTTTGGCGGAAATTCTGCAGCAAATTAGAACTGGCGGCTGTATTCAAAAGGCGCGAATTGTGCTAAGTTGTCGGCAGAATGTCTGGGATGCGATCGGCTCTGCGTTGGATACTTTTGATACTTATCGTACTCTGGAGTTTTCCTATCCCGAACAGGTGGAAATGTTTATCGATAAATGGTTTGGAACCCCCCCTAACCCCCCCTTGGTAAGGGGGGGGACAAGAGATGATGGGGAGCAGACAAGAGAAGATGAAACTCTTGCTCCCCCCTTAGCAAGGGGGGCTGGGGGGGATCTTTCTCAACAGCTACGCGAAGCATTAGATGAAACTCTTGCTCCCCCCTTAGCAAGGGGGGCTGGGGGGGTTCTCGCTCAACAGCTACGGGAAGCATTAGCAGCATCCGGGAAAGAGCGAATTCGAGATTTAGTGAAAAATCCCCTGAGATGTTCGCTATTGTGTGGCACTTGGCAATCCTTGGATGGAGATTTGCCGGATACTAAGGCTAAGCTTTATCAGCGGTTTGTGACTACTTTGTATCAGTGGAAAAAACCGCTCCTGAATTGGATTCAGCAGCAGGAATTGAATGCGGCTTTGGGGAAATTGGCCCTCTCAGGGATGTTAAATGAAACGGATCGGTTTCAGTTGCCCGAAAGTGTGGCATATCGGGTGATGGGTGAATTCCATTTTGAGTTAGCTTGTCGTTTGGGTTGGCTGAATTTAGTGGCGAGGGATGCGGAGACGGCGGAGGGGATTTATGCTTTTTACCATTTGACGTTTCAGGAATATTTTGCGGCGTTGGCGGTTGAGGATTGGCACTTTTTCTTGAATCATATTCCTAAGAATCCGCAACATCCTGATGCTAGGTATCGCATTTTTGAGAAGCAGTGGCAAGAGGTGATTTTGCTGTGGTTGGGGCGGGAGGAAGTAGAGAAAGAGGAGAAGGAAGCGTTTATTAAGGCGTTGGTTAAGTTTAAGGTTAGGTGGGATAAATTTTATGGATATCGGGCGTATTTTCTAGCGGCTGCGGGGATTGCTGAGTTTAAAGATTGTAGTCTTGCTGATGAGATTGTGTCGCAGATTGTTATTTGGGGATTTGGTTATTTTAATAAGCAAAAACAGGATTGGCGGACATTTCTAGATCCAATTGTCGATAGAGCAAGGGAAGTTCTGAAAGAGACGGATCGGGAAAAGGCGGGTTCCGCTTTAGTCGAGTTAATCCGCAATTCAGGTGATGAATATACCCGGAGGCGAGCGACAAAAAGCTTAGGGGAAATAGGCAAATATCACCCAGAAACTATCTCCGCTTTAGTCGAGTTAATCGGTACTTCTCAAGATGAACATACCCGGTGTGTAGCGGCAGAGAGCTTAGGGAAAATAGAAAAAAATCACCCAGTTGCGATCGCCACTTTAGTCGAGTTACTCCGCAAGTCAGTTGAGAAAAAGACCGGGAGGCTAGCAGCGTATAGCTTAGGGGAAATAGGCAAAGATAGCCCAGAAGCGATTGCAGCTTTAGTAGAACTAATCCGCACTTCAGATCATAACCATTTCTACCCGCATTTCTCTCGGCATAACGTACCTACCTGTATAATATTGGCATATAGCTTAGTGAAAATAGGGAAAAATAATCCAGTTGCGATCGCCGCTTTAGTCGAGTTAATCCGCACTTCAGATAATAAAGTTACTCAAGGGCGAGCAGCAGAAATTTTAGGTAGGATAGACAAAGATAACCCGGTAGCGGTCGAAACTTTATTGGAGTCAATCCGCAACTACCGTCCTAAAGATACTCGTTATCAAGCAGCAGAAAAATTAGCAAGAATCGGCAAAAATAACCCTGTTGCGATCGCTGCTTTAGTCGAGTTAATAAGCACTTCCCGCAATCAAGTTACCCGGTGGCGAGCGGCAGAATGCTTAGGGAAAATAGATAAAGATAACCCAGTTGCAATCAGCGCTTTAGTCGAGTTAAGCCGCAATTCCAATGAAAGAACCCGGTGGTCAGCGGCAGATAGCTTAGGTAAAATAGGCAAAAATAACCCAGTTGCGATCGCCGCTTTAGTCGAGTTAATCCGCAATTCCGGTGCTGAAAGTACCCGGTGTCAAGCGATAAAAAGCTTAGGGGCAATAGGCAAAAATAACCCAGAGGCAATCTCCGCTTTAGTGGAGTTGCTCGGTACTTCTCAAAGTGAATATACCCGGCTTCAAGCGGCAGAAAGCTTAGGAAAAATAGACAACAATAACCCAGTTACACTCTCCGCTTTAGTCGAGTTGCTTGGCACTTCTCAGAATGCCTATCATCTGTGGGAATTGGGAAATAAATTAGAGAAAATCGGCAAAGATAACCCAGTGACGGTCGCCGCTTTCATCGAGTTAATCCGCACTTCAGGTGATGAACAGACCCGGCTTCAAGCGGCAGAATATTTGGGAGAAATAGACAAAAATCACCCAGTTGCGATCGCCACTTTAGTCGATTTAATCGGCAACTCAGCTAACCCAGATACCCGGTGTCGAGCGGCATCTAGCTTAGGGAAAATAGAGAAATATTATCCAGTTGCGATCGCGACTTTAATAGAGTTGATTCCTAATTATCACCCTGAATATTCTATTTTTGACCCGGCAGATAGCTTACTGCAAATTATGAAAGGTAAACACTTCGCCACCGCAGTCTCAGGTTTGAAAAATCGCCTAACTTCGGAAATCTACAAAAATGATTTTGGTCGGAATGAAAGATGTCACGAAGTCATCTGGGAGTGTGCCGAAAATATGACTTACCCAGAATTTTATCAAGCATGGCACGCTTAACCCACCCCTGCAATTGCCGTTAACAGGTTTTCCGCGAAATCAAGAGGACTTGCCGAATGCGGTACAGAATTGGATGGGAGGGATGGGTTCGCAATCCAGGGGTCGGACAGGGCAATGCCGTTTCCCTACAGGTATTACAAGAACGCACGATCGACCAAAAGCAGATGCGAACAAATCCTTTAACCTACAATACTATTTCTAGAGATGCCATCACCGAGCCTCCCAAAGAGTCCCTCAAACCATGCCCAAGCCAAAAAAGACCCCCGCCAAAACCTACACTGAAATCAACCTCAGCGATCCTCAATATTACTTCAACCGAGAACAAAGCTGGCTAGAATTCAACAACCGGGTGCTCCACGAAGCCCTCGACCCCCGCACGCCCCTCCTAGAAAGACTTAAATTTCTCGCTATTTTTAGCTCCAACCTAGACGAATATTTTATGGTGCGCGTGGGCGCCCTCAAACAACAAGTACACGCAAAAGTCAGCAAATTGACCTCCGACGGCAGCACGCCCCAACAACAGCTAGATGCCATTAACAAGCGGCTTTTGCCAATGGTTACTCAGCAGCACTCCTATTTTGAGCAGACCCTGCGGCCGAAACTAGCAGCAAGCGAAATCTACATTCTCGACTACATTGACCTCAATCAAGAACAGCGCAATTACTTGCACCGCTACTTCAAAGAACAAGTATTTCCCGTACTCACTCCCCTAGCAGTTGACCCCAGCCACCCATTCCCCTACCTTTCCAATCTCAGCCTCAATCTAGCAGTAGTAGTCAGAGACCCCGACACGCGGGAAGAATTATTTGCCCGCGTCAAAGTACCGCAGGTTTTGCCGAGGTTTTTGCCACTACCGGGGGATTTGCAGTGGCAGCAGAGGGGTAAATCTCCTGTTTGGACTGGCGTGCCCCTCGAACAGGTGATTGCCCACAATTTAGAAGCTTTGTTTCCGGGGATGGACGTTGAGGAATATCACCCGTTTCGCATTACTCGCAATTCCGATTTGACGGTGGAGGAAGATGAGGCAGAGGATTTGCTGCTGGCAATAGAACAGGAGCTCCGCAAGCGCCGGTTTGGAGGTTCTGCGGTGCGGATGGAAATTCAAGCGATTATGCCGCCTGCGCTGCGAGATATGCTGATGGAGGAGCTGGATCTGGGAGAGCAAGATGTTTACGTCGTAGAGGGGCTGCTAGGCCTCAAGGATTTGATGTCTTTTGTGGGGTTGCCGGTGCCGGAACTGAAAGACCCGCCTTGGACTCCAGTTGTGCCGCCACGCTTGCGGAACTCGGAATCGGCAAGGATTTTAGACAAATCGAGGTTGGATGCTGAAGAGGGCGAGGATATTTTCACCACCATCCGGCAGGGGGATTTGATGCTGCACCATCCCTATCACTCGTTTGCTGCGACGGTACAGCGGTTTATTACTGAGGCGGCGCACGATCGCTCCGTTTTAGCAATTAAGATGACTTTATACCGCACTTCTGGAGATTCGCCGATCGTCAGCGCCTTAATTCAAGCAGCGGAAAACGGCAAGCAGGTAGCCGTTTTAGTGGAGCTCAAAGCTAGGTTTGACGAAGAAAATAACATTAATTGGGCTCGCAAGTTAGAACAAGCTGGAGTTCACGTAGTTTACGGTTTGGTGGGACTCAAAACCCACACCAAAATTGTGATGGTAGTGCGTCGCGAGGACGGGTACATCCGCCGCTACGTCCACATCGGCACCGGCAATTACAATCCCAAAACAGCCGGATTGTATACCGATGTGGGTTTGTTGAGTTGTCGCGAGGATTTGGGATCGGATTTGGCGGATTTGTTTAATTATTTGACTGGTTATTCGCGCCAGGTATCTTATCGCAAATTATTGGTGGCGCCTGTCAATATGCGCGATCGGTTTTTAGCTTTAATCCGCCGCGAGGCAGAATTTTGCCGGTTGCAGACCGAAGGCGGCAGCGGTAGCTGTGGCCGCATTGTCGCTAAAATGAACGCTTTAGTTGACCCTCAAATCATTGTTGCTTTGTACGAAGCTTCGCAAGCGGGAGTTAAAATTGATTTGATTATTCGGGGGATTTGCTGTTTGCGTCCCGGCGTTGAAGGTGTTAGCGAAAATATCCGAGTTATCAGTATTATCGGCCGCTTTTTAGAGCATTCTCGGATGTTTTATTTTTACAACGGTGGCGACGAAGAGGTGTATATTGGTTCTGCCGACTGGATGCAGCGCAATCTCACCAGACGGGTTGAGGCGATCGTTCAGGTGGAAGACCCGACAATTGCCAAGGAATTGCAAGAAATTTTGGGGGTAATGCTGGCTGACAACCGCCAAGCTTGGGATTTGCAGCCGGGAGGACACTACTCTCAGCGGCGGCCGCCTGCTAATTGCCCGGAAGTGAGTTCTCAGCAAATTTTGATGGATATGGTTTTGAATTAATCATTAGGAATGGGGAATGGGGAATGGGGCATTGGTTATTAGCTATCTGTTATTGGTTATTAGCTATCTGTTATTGGTTATTAGCTATTAGTCAACAGTCAACAGTCAACAGTCAACAATGCCCCATGCCCCATGCCCCATTCCCAATGCCCAATGGCCCTAACTGTTAAAAGTACGCTTGAATTCTTCTAATAGATCGTCAATTTCTTCGATCGCCTGACTCACATCTATTCTCAGGGCTCCCAAGTCCGATCGATCTAACAGCCGCACGAGAGATTCCCGCTTGCTCTCGATCTCTGCTACGCGCTCTTTGATTGTTTGTGCATCCATGGTTTTTTGCCTTTGCTACTATTAACAAAAATATTTGACATTCCCCCCTGCGAACAGACGGAGATTCTTAATTCACCGACATACCTTTTTGGGCAAATCCTTCACTGTTTTTATATGGGAAGTGATGAACCTGCTCAGGGTTTTTTGGTCTGTGTTATAGTTTGATTGTACATCAAAACTTCAGCCAAACTCCAGCCACATTTTAGCGTAAAAAAGGCGGACGTTTGCTATCTGCGGGTTTATTTTTCATCATTCCAGCTAAAAATCGCTTCAGGGCCTTCTCCCGGTTTTTCATAAAAGCAGCCCAAAATCCCGGTTGATATTCATCCATCGTCTTGGCTAGGGCCCAGACATCGATCGCTAAGATATTATAAAGCCTTTCATCTTCGCGTTTGAGCGAGTTAATCTGCTCCAAAACCGCCTTGTTTGCTCCAGCAGTTTGTTTGTCTTCGTCTTTAATCATGTCCGAAAAATGGTTGAAAGGGCAAGAGTGTCGATCGCGATCGCCACTCTGTATACTTTGATGATACTGCCGATCTCGATTGCCTTCTGGAACCAACGCCGCGCAATTAACACGGATATTTACCGATGGCGTGCCCGGGCGAGTCCGGCAGGATAAGCTTCTGAACCTAGAGACAAGACTGTGGATGCACACCGCTCCCGCGCTCATAGATGCTAGCAGTTTTTGCAGGTCTTTTGGCAAAAAAACTAAATTTATTCAAGACTTTTTGACAGATAATAATTAAAGTATATTATTTCTGTCCGACTACTTACCTCACTAATATGTTACGCAAAATTTCTTTAGCAAACCTAGCCTTAGTTGTTGGCGGTATTATAGCAGCAGTCGGTTTCGGAGCCTACTTCACAGACAGACCTACCCTGAACCTAGCCGGTTTTTTTTATGGAATTCCGCTGTTGCTGGGAGGTTTGGCCTTGAAAGCGGCCGAACTCGAACCAGTGGATTTCACCGAACCTACCTCTGCTGAAGTTCTCCTGCTGCGAGAAAGTCAGGCCACAGATACTCAAAACCAAGTCCGCAAAGATGTCACTCGATTTCGCTACGGCCAACAAGCGCACTTAGATGATGCTTTGGAGCGCCTGGGCCTTGCCCCGACAGACGAGGAACGGCCGCTCCTGCAAGGGTTGCGGGAAGTTAATGTGGATGGTGCTTATGGGTTAATTCTAGAGTTTTATTCGCCGCTAATGCCGATCGAAGTCTGGGAAGAAAAGCAAGACAAAATAGCTACTTTTTTTGGGCCAGGTTTGCGCGCACAAGTGAGTCAAAAGGCTGGTGACAAAATTGAAGTGGCTCTAATTAAAAATACTCAAGCTTAAAGTAGTCTTAAGTTTTGAGTGCGTGAATTTTGAAGTCATCAATTAAACATTAATCTTGCATCAGCTTAGATACTGATTTTAGCGGCAGCTTGAAACCTGTCGCTATCAACATAAACTGTAATTGCTCAACTAGGGGAAAAAAGGGAGCCATGAAGAGAGAGGGCTTTTTGAATAGCTTGATAAGCAGTTAAGCC
>NZ_JAUBQM010000012.1:0-93058 GCF_036701245.1 Microcoleus sp. Pol14D4 | reverse complement strand
GCAAGCGTGTAACAACTCTGCTGCCTATCTTTTTTTACCACAAGTTGGCTCAATCCTTACTAACTATGGGTTTGGGGTGGGTCGTCACCCCCCCAGGTGAAAAGGCCGATCGACCCTCAAGTCACTTATGCGATCGAGTTGCCCTCTAAAATGGGTTTACGTGCAATGAATCCTGCATGAGCTTTTGGCAACTTGTACTCACCATAACTGCGTATGATTTGAACTTGAAAACCTACGCGATCGAGTGCTTCAGCAATATCTTTTGCCTTGTACAACCGCAAACAGTGTATTTCCTCATCTCGCCTGTAGGTTTCCCCTACTTTACGAAGAGTAATGATGCGGCGAATTAAGGTTTCATTCTCTTGATTTTCTTCCTTCTCAACCAGAACTATCCAATCTTTTCCTTCCGTGAATCCTTTGGTTGTGTTTCCTGCTACAATCTGTCCGGGTTCTGCAATGTCAAAGATGAAAACACCGCCCTCGGTTAAGGCGTGATAAATGCGACGGAAAAATTGCACCAGGTTTTGGCGATCGTTGTCTGCATCAAACAGATAATTCAAACATTCGCCGATCGATGTGACAGCATTACACCGTGGGATATCTGTTTTAAACAGCGACTCAACTCGAAACTCGCCATCAGGCACTCTGTTTCGGGCAATTGCAATCAAAAACTCAGAAATATCAACTCCCAGAACACGATAACCAGCCTTTCTGAATTCTAGTGCGGATAATCCGCTGCCACAACCCAAGTCCACGACTAAACCTTCTTGTAGCTTGTTTTGGGCCAAGATATTCAATATACCAGGAGCAGATTTGAGAGCATAATCGCTATGCCCAACATCATGAATATATGCGAGGTCTTCCTTATACCACTGTGTCATATCGTTTCCGGTTTCACCGGAATGATTGTTGACTGTTGACTGTTGACTGTTGACTGTGAGTCAAAAAACTGAATGATAGTTGAGTATTGACTGTTAATTCGATTTTACAATTCCGATGCTAGCGGCGTTGATATCATGACTTCGTTCCAGCAGACTACCTCACAAATTTAGTTGCGATCGCACTTTGATTCCTGCTTGACAGACTCAGCCAACCGCTTCGCGTCCCGCCGATGAACATAAATCGAACTGCATTTTGCTTCGACCCATCGATCTTATTCCATCCGTTACATCCCGTACATTGCTCGTTGCCGAACTTCCTTCTGCTATACAAAAAAATCCCCCGCCAGAAGGCAGGGGATTTCATTTAATTACCTAGAAACCAGAGTTCAGAGTTATCCGAATTTCCCGGCTGTCGAGGCAATTACAAAGGCCGCGTAAGTGAGGACGTTGCCCACAGTAAAGTGAACTAAGCCAACCAAACGACCTTGGACGATCGACAAAGCAACAGGCTTGTCTTTCCAGCGAACCAAGTTAGCCAAAGGAGTGCGCTCGTGAGCCCAAACCAAAGTCTCGATCAACTCTTGCCAGTAACCTCTCCAAGAGATCAGGAACATGAAACCAGTTGCCCAAACGAGGTGTCCGAATAAGAACATCCAAGCCCAGACTGACAAGTTGTTAGTACCATACGGGTTGTAACCGTTGATCAACTGAGAAGAATACAGCCAGAGGTAATCGCGGAACCAGCCCATCAGGTAGGTAGAAGACTCATTGAACTGAGCCACGTTACCTTGCCAGATGCCCAGGTGCTTCCAGTGCCAGTAGAACGTTACCCAAGCTAGGGTGTTCAACATCCAGAATACAGACAGGTACATCGCGTCCCAAGCAGAGATATCGCAAGTACCGCCACGGCCGGGGCCGTCGCAAGGGAAAGCATAACCGAAGTCTTTTTTGTCCGGCATCAGCTTAGAACCGCGTGCATCCAGAGCGCCCTTGACCAAGATCAAGGTGGTGGTGTGCAAGCCTAGTGCGATCGCGTGGTGAACCAAGAAATCGCCAGGTCCGATCGCCAAGAACAGAGAATTAGTACCGCTGTTAATCGCATCCAACCAGCCTGGGAGCCATACGTTGCCGTAGTTTGGCCAAGCGGTAGAAGCAATGCTGTCGGGGTTAGACAACAGCACATCCATGCCGTAGAGAGCTTTTCCGTGAGCAGCTTGGATGAACTGTGCGAACACTGGTTCAATCAAGATTTGCTTTTCAGGAGTTCCGAAAGCAACTACAACATCATTGTGAACGTACAAGCCGAGAGTGTGGAAGCCCAAGAACAGCGACACCCAGCTCAAGTGAGAGATAATCGCTTCTTTATGCTGCAACACGCGATCGAGCACGTTGCCTTTGTTTGCTTCAGGATCGTAGTCCCGCACCAAGAAGATAGCTCCGTGGGCGAAAGCGCCGACCATGATGAATCCAGCAATGTACTGGTGGTGGGTGTAAAGCGCAGCCTGAGTCGTGAAGTCCTTACCTATAAAAGCGTAGGGAGGCATCGCGTACATATGCTGTGCTACCAGGGAGGTAATCACGCCCAAAGCAGCGAGGTGAAATGCCAGTTGGAAGTGCAGCGAGTTGTTGTAGGTTTCGTACAAGCCTTGGTGAGGCAAGTTGAACTGCCCTTCACTCTTGCCGCCGACCAAACCAGCCTTAGAATCCAACATCTCTTTGATGCTGTGACCGATACCGAAGTTAGTCCGGTACATATGACCGGCAACGATAAACAGAACTGCGATCGCCAAGTGGTGGTGAGCGATGTCTGTCAGCCACAGGGATTCTGTTTGAGGGTGGAAGCCACCCAAGAAAGTCAGAATTGCGGTTCCAGCGCCTTCGGAAGTACCGAAGACATGGCTCGCTGCATCTGGGTTCTCGGCGTATACGCCCCAGTTACCAGTGAAGAACGGAGCCAAACCTGCCGGGTGAGGCGGGGTAGACAAGAAGTTGTCCCAACCTACGTGCTGTCCGCGAGATTCGGGGATAGCAACGTGAACCATGTGACCAGTCCAAGCCAAAGAGCTGACACCGAACAAACCAGCCAAGTGGTGGTTGAGGCGAGATTCAGCATTTTTGAACCAAGACAAGCTGGGGCGGTACTTGGGCTGGAGGTGCAACCAACCTGCGAACAGGAAGACAGCCGCCAGTAGTAGCAAGAAGATAGCTCCTTGATACAGGTCGGCGTTTGTCCGAATCCCTTGGGTGAACCACCAATGGTAGACACCAGAGTAAGAGATATCCACCGGGTTAGAAGCGCCCCCTTGAGTGAAAGCTTCTACAGCAGGAGCGCCGAATTGCGGGTCCCAAATCGCGTGAGCGATCGGGCGGACGTTTAGGGGGTCTTTAATCCACTGTTCAAAGTTACCTTGCCATGCTACGTGGAACAGGCTGCCCGAGGTCCACAAGAAAATGATTGCTAGGTGGCCGAAGTGAGAAGCAAAAATCTTTTGGTAAAGATTTTCTTCGGTCATGCCATCGTGGCTTTCAAAGTCGTGTGCTGTGGCAATCCCGTACCAGATCCGCCGTGTGGTCGGGTCTTGGGCAAGGTCTTGGCTAAATTTTGGAAATTTCGTTGCCATAAGCCTTGATTAATCCTGAATCCTGAACAAAATTGAAGGGATTCGGTTCGGAGTTTGGATTCTCGATTTGAGATTCCTCCCAAATCGAGAATCCAAAACCTAGGGGTAGTTTACCCTACCGAAATGATTCGCGCTAGGAAAAATGCCCACGTAGTGACAATTCCTCCTAGGAGGTAGTGAGCTACACCCACAGCCCGACCCTGAATAATGCTCAGAGCGCGAGGCTGAATCGACGGAGCTACCTTGAGCTTGTTGTGAGCCCAAACAATCGACTCAATCAGTTCTTGCCAGTAGCCACGGCCGCTGAACAGGAACATCAAGCTGAAGGCGAAGACGAAGTGTCCAGCTAGGAACATCAGACCGTAGGCCGACAGTGCCGAACCGTAGGACTGAATCACCTGAGAAGCTTGCGCCCAGAGGAAGTCCCGCAGCCAGCCGTTAATCGTGAGCGCACTTTGTGCGAAGTTGCCGCCGGTAATGTGAGAAATTGTGCCGTCTGGCGATACTGTTCCCCACACGTCCGACTGCATTTTCCAGCTAAAGTGGAAAATCACGATCGAGATGCAGTTGTACATCCAGAACAAGCCTAGGAACACGTGGTCCCAACCAGAAACTTGGCAGGTACCGCCCCGGCCAGGGCCGTCGCAAGGGAACCGGAAGCCCAAGTTGCCTTTGTCAGGAACCAAGCGAGAACTGCGTGCAAACAACACGCCCTTCAAAAGAATCAGGACTGTAACGTGAATAGTGAAAGCGTGGATGTGGTGGATCATGAAATCCGCCGTACCCAACTCGATCGGCATCATCGCTACTTTGCCGGCGACTACTACTGCACCGCCGCCAAAAGCGTGGCTAACGATTTCCGTAGCATTAGGCGCTGTTGTACCCGGAGCCAAAGCGTGGATGTTTTGCACCCACTGGGCAAATATCGGACGCAACTGAATCCCGGTATCCGAGAACAAATCTTGAGGACGACCGAAAGCTCGCATCGTGTCGTTGTGAACGTACAGACCGAAGCTGTGGAAGCCCAAGAATATACAAACCCAGTTCAGGTGGGAAATGATCGCATCCCGATGCCGGATCACGCGATCCAACAAGTTGTTGACATTTCCAGCGGGATCGTAATCCCGAACCATGAAGATTGCTCCGTGAGCGGCTGCTCCAACAATCAGGAATCCGCCAATCCACATGTGGTGGGTGAACAGGGATAGCTGAGTTGGGTAGTCGGTCGCGATGTACGGATACGGAGGCATCGCATACATGTGGTGGGCGACGATGATGCTCAGAGAGCCCATCAGTGCCAAGTTAATCGACAGTTGCGCGTGCCAAGAATTAGTCAGAATTTCGTAGAGACCTTTGTGACCTTCACCAGTGAAGGGGCCTTTGTGGTTCTCTAGGATTTCTTTCATGCTGTGGCCGATGCCCCAGTTCGTCCGGTACATATGACCAGCGACGATGAATAGCACTGCCAAAGCTAAGTGGTGGTGTGTTGTATCAGTCAGCCACAAACCGCCTGTGGTGGGGTTCAGACCGCCTTTGAAGGTCAGGAAGTCTGTGTATGCGCCCCAGTTGAGGGTGAAGAAGGGGGTTAAACCTTTAGCGAAACTCGGGTAGATGTCAGCCATCAAGCCCGGTGTCAAAATCCACTCGTGCGGCAGGGGGATGTCGGCAACTGTTTTAATCAGCTTGCCGCCGACTGTCAGCGGTGCACCTGCATCGATCGCGTCCATGCAAGCGTTGATTGGCAGCGACACGTGAATTTGCTGTCCCGCGTAGCCCAAGCAGCCGCAGCCCAACAACACAGCCAAGTGGTGGTTCATCATCGATTCCACGTTCTGGAACCATTCCAGTTTCGGAGCGCGGACGTGATAGTGGAACCAACCGGCAAATAGCATCAGAGCTGCCATTACCAGGGCGCCGATCGCAGTGCAATATAGCTGGTATGAGTTAGTGATGCCGTTGGCGCGCCACCACTGGAATAGACCAGAGGTGATCTGAATTCCGTGAAAGCCGCCGCCTACATCTGCATTTAAAATTTCTTGACCAAAAATCGGCCAGACCACTTGAGCGCTGGGCTTGATGGCTGTAGGATTTGTCAGCCAAGCTTCGTAATTGGAAAATTTAGCGCCGTGGAAATATGCGCCACTGATCCACACGAAGATTACTGCCAAGTGGCCGAAGTGAGCGCTAAAGATTTTGCGCGAAACGTCTTCTAAGTCACTTGTATGACTGTCAAAGTCGTGAGCGTTAGCGTGGAGGTTCCAAATCCAAGTGGTGGTTTTTGGCCCCTTAGCTAGAGTGCGATCGAAATGACCGGGTTTTGACCACTTCTCGAAAGAAGTTGGAACCGGATTCTTATCGACTACTACCCTAGCTTTTACCTCTCGCTCTGGAGGACTAATGGTCATGAAGACTCTCCTCTCGGTAAGACAAGGAACGAGAACTGAATACTGTACCGGACACTCCCCGCGCTTGATTAGGCGGGGATTCTCGAAAAAGCCGACACTGCACTACACTTTACTCTTTGCAGAGCTAGACGCAGGTGCATCGTCTCCCCAAGCATTTTGCTTCTTTGAAGAAGCCAGTTTCCCAGTGTCGCTAACAATGTGACTGGGTACTGCCAACTCTTCTCGCTATCTGGAGCCACCGATCGCGTCCTTGATTCAGACTTGATACGGCTGCTCCTTTTGAGGGAGTTTTATGAATTATAAGCTTGCTAGAGAAGTATTAATCGCTTGTTAACAATACTTAAAAAAGGTTCAATTCTTGATGTAATAACGCCTTTAAATTCCACAGTCCCTCAAAAAAGTCAAGGGGTACTGCCATTAACTTTACAAAACTCAAAGATAAAGTAATTTAGGAATACTCATTTGTAGATATATGTTTTGGAAAACATCTGCGCGAATTAATAGTCGGAGAGGATGGGTTGCCCGCTGCTGCCTCAATCCTGCCTCCTAGGAGCCTTTGGAATTCATGAGCGGCAATTCCCCAATACTAAATTCATTTTTGGGCTATAGTTCCCTATGAGAAGGCTTCTAGGAGTATGGTTGCGTGATTGGGATCAATTGGCACAGAACGGTTGCAGGCAGGCTGCTGGCATTGTTCGCAGTAGCAGTATTAATTTTGGGTTTAGCAAGTTGTGGCGCGGGCCATTCCGAATTGCCCAAATCAGGGAACAAGAGCGGCTCAGCTACCGCCCAGGTAAACAAAATCTCAGAGGTTTCTCCCCCAGAAGCCATTCAACAACTGCGTCAGGCTCTAGAAATCTACCAGCCTCAAATTAGTATTTTGAATCCAAAACCTGACGAAGTGCTTCAGGATATAAATGTGTCTGTTCAGTTCCAAGTGAAGGACTTGCCCATTTTCAAAGATGCAAACTTGGGTTTGGGCCCCCATCTGCAAGTTTTATTAGACAACCAACCTTATGCAGCAGTTTACGACATCAACCAACCTTTAACGCTCTCCGACTTAGAACCCGGAACCCATACCCTGCAGGTGTTCGCCGCTCGCCCTTGGGAAGAAAGCTTTAAAAACGAAGGTGCCGCTGCTCAAACCACCTTTCACGTTTTTACCAAAACAGACGACAATAATCCCGATCGAACATTACCCTTATTAACGTACAACAGCCCCCAAGGCAGCTATGGGGCAGAACCCATCCTGCTGGACTTTTACTTGACAAATGCCCCCCCCCACGAAGTGGCGCAAGAAAATTCCCAAGATGAAATACTCGATTGGAAAATTCGAGCCACAGTCAACGGCCAAAGCTTTGCGATCGACCAGTGGCAACCTATATATCTTAAAGGATTCAAACCAGGGAAAAACTGGGTACAGCTAGAATTAATTGACGAAGGGGGAAAAATTGTCAAAAACGCCTTTAATAATACAGTCAGACTGATAAATTTCCAACCGCTCGGTCAAGATCCTCTTTCAAAATTAGTACGGGGCGAACTAACAGCAGCAGAAACTCGCGGTATAGTCGATCGCACCTATCAAGCCCCCGAACCCAAACCAACCCCAACCCCGGAACCGACACCGACACCTGCAGTAGAAAAAACACCAGTTGTCCCACCCTCACCAGCGGTTCCAGAAACCCCTGTTACCCAACCGAGCTTAGAGCCAACAGTCGCTCCCGAAGTTGCTCCGATTCAAGTAATAGAACCGACACCGACAGCAACCCCCCAACTCGAAGGGCCGAAAAGTCTAGAACCAGTTCAAGTAATAGAACCGACACCGACAGCAACTCCACAGTTAGAAACCCCGAAAGTTGTTGCACCCGTTCAAATCATAGAACCCACCCCAACAGCATCTCCCCAAACAAAAAAACAGGAGTATAAAGGATACTACAATCGATTCCGCAACTTCTTGCATCAAGAACCCCAACCTGCTAATCCTTCAGAGCCACCAACCCTGCCAGAAATAATAGAAAAAGCTCCTGTACCAAAAGTAATCGCTCCTGCGATACCAGAAAAGTCTCCCAATCTAGTACCGCCAACGCCACCAGTTGCCGCTGAAACTCTTAGCCAGCCAACCAGTGACGAATTATCCACTCCTGAAACAACAGTTTCCGAACCCGAAAATCCCCCCAAATCAGAACAAAAAGTCGAATTTGCCACCTAACAAAAACTGGCGTTGCTTAATCAAGGTATGAAAAAAATAAGTTGAAAATCCCCAAGCTTTGTCGATACTGGTTTCTATGACTGGCATATTTAACCTTTCATACCGTAAATCAGCAACGCCCAAAAACTTTCTGGTCTTCGTGGCATGAGCGTTCCGCCCGTGCTCCATCTGCGGTCAAAAATCAAAAATCAGGACAATCGAAAATGACCTATCTCGAAACTGCCGCCAAATTCTACAGCGATGTTGCCGAAACACCCCAAATCGGACTTTGCTGCGTCCAAAGCAGCCCCTTGCAATTGCCAGGATTAAAAATTCCCGAACAAATGCAAGAAATGAATTATGGCTGTGGCACAACCGTTCACGCCGCCGAACTTGTAGGCAATCCCTTCGTGCTTTATGTAGGCGTCGGCGGCGGCTTGGAAGCACTACAATTTGCATATTTTTCTAGACACAAAGGAGCGGTTATTGCCGTCGATCCGGTTCCAGCAATGCGAGATGCGGCTGCACGAAACTTACAAATTGCCGCCCACGAAAATGATTGGTTTGATGCTAGTTTTGTGGAAATTTGTGAAGGCGATGCTTTTTCGTTGCCGGTGCCGGATGCTTCTGTAGATGTTGTCGCCCAAAACTGCTTGTTTAATATTTTTGAACCTGCGGATTTAGCTAAAGCATTAAAAGAGACTTATCGGGTGTTAAAACCGGGCGGCCGATTGTTGATGAGCGATCCAATCGCAACTCGGCCAATTCCGCAGCATTTGAAGGAAGACCAACGCTTGCGGGCTTTGTGTTTGTCCGGTGCTCTGACATACGAAGAATACGTTCAACACCTTGTGGACGTTGGTTTTGGCCAAGTCGAAGTGCGGGCGCGCCGTCCTTACCGATTGCTGGACAAATACAATTATCAATTGGATGTCGATTTGCTGTTAGAAAGCCTGGATTCGGTGTCTTTCAAAGTGGATGTACCGGATGACGGAGCTTGCATTTTCACTGGCAAGACGGCGATTTATACGGGGATGGAAGAGTTATTTGATGACGGGGCGGGTCACGTTTTGCAGCGGGGAGTTCCAGCCGCGGTGTGCGATAAAACTGCTGGCAAGTTGGGGGGATTGATGCCCGATAAGGTGTTAATTACTGATTCGACTTGGCATTATAATGGCGGCGGTTGCTGTTAGGAGAAAAAACGGCGGCTTAAACTGCGCCTAGACAAACGAAGGAAGTCTGCCTGCGCGGACTCTTGAGAACCGGCGCAGGCGGGTTTTTTGTGTTTAGTCGCGATTTCCAATCGCCCATAGATTTGGGAAGAATCAAGAGTTGCATAAGGTCTGTTACCAAGCTATAAGCTGAAGTTGAGGCGCGACTGATTCCCTGCAATACTGCCTGATTAGCGCTTGGGCATTTTCCCTGTTTTGTCCCGTGTATAAATTGTAAACTACTTCCTCATTTTGAGAGGATAGATATAACAGACCACACTCTTTTACCCGCGAATAAATTAAGGGAACTTTGGCAAACTCAAGTAAAGTAGCTTTTTTGCGATCGCGCTCTCTCGCTTCTGCGTTATCGTGGTATTGAGACTGAAACTCTACTACTAGGCAAGGATTGTAGTTCAAGTCTGTGATTAGAGCATCCACAGCACAGGCGCTAAATAAAAACTTTTTTAGTTCCCCGTCAAGGTTGCTGACTTGTTCGCAAACTTGGGATAAGCTAACCTGTGTATTAATTTTATAGTTGTTGTCTACACAGGTATGAAGAAACTCAAGCATTCTTTCTTCGTAAGGGTTGACCAGTCTTTTGGCTTTGACAGACATTATTTTGCCTCCATGATAATTTTTGCAAAGTGACCCAGGAACTCTTCTATAACTTCACTTGAACTGATAGAAACCTGCCATGCGTAGGGAAAAAGTTTATCTTCGCTGAATATGACGTAGCTGTCCCTATTACTTAAGGTTTCAATGGGAAACTTTTCATTTTTTTTTAGGGGAATTTTGAGAATTGTGCGTTTACAGGATGCAAAAGAAACATTGATTTTTTCTGGTAGGGCAGAATAGTCTGTTAGTTGTTCTCTAATTTCATTTATATAAAAAGTCCCCCTTATTTTCCCTTCTATTAGGGTAGTAAATCGCGGATCGATTGAATTTAAAAAAAGGTCTTTTTTACTGGGTAAAACCCAGACTGAGCCTGCTCTAAGTTCAGGTTCTACTTCTACCAATGTCCAATACTTGAAGCTGAGTATATGTTCGTCTAAGATATCTTGAGGAATCGAAATAAACAAACTATCCTTTCGCTCTTGAAAAACAACTTGATAACGTTTATCCCCTTTCCCTGGCTTCTTAACTCTGTATCCTATATATTGAGATGTTCGCTTCTCCTCAAACTTGTCATAGAAGCCCATTTGCTTGAGTAAAATTGCAGCCGAAGACATTAAATCTTCGCCACCTTCAATCACTTGAATATTGGTTGAAATCAGGCGGGGTACGCCGTCTTCTACCTCAAAACGCTGGATGACATCGTAGATAATTTTAGACATTGGCTGGTTCCTAAAAACCTTGACTAAGATTCATAGACATAGCTTAAACGGCCCAGCAAGGGATGTCAAGCATCTTGGCTAAGATTTTTAGATGTTAATTACAGAGTAATTTTTTGAGTATTTATACTCAACAAGGACAGTGAGGCTCGATCGCATCCCTCGCCCCCCTCTTTTGCCACAGCCATCTTGGCTGTCTCCAAAAGCCCAGGTTTAACCCGCTTTTTCCCCATGTCGCTAAACTTCCCGCTAAATTAAAGAAGTAAAAAAATCATTCACATCCTACCCAGGAGATGCCATGCCCCGCGTCAGAGCACCAGAATTCCCCGGAAACTACCCCTGGCTGAACACCGAAAAACCTTTATCCATTGAATCCTTAAAAGGGCGCGTTGTCCTCCTCGACTTCTGGACGTACTGCTGCATCAACTGCTTGCACGTCCTGCCAGACTTAAAATACCTCGAACAAAAATATAAAGATTCCCTCACGGTTATCGGTGTTCACTCGGCTAAATTTGAAAACGAAAAAGAAGTAGAAAACATCCGCCAAGCTATCCTCCGCTACGATATCGAACATCCTGTAATCGTTGACAGCGGCATGAAAGTTTGGCAAAGCTACGCGGTTCGCGCTTGGCCGACTTTAATGGTGATCGATCCTGAAAGTTATGTCGTTGGCTTTGTTTCGGGTGAAGGGAATAGAGAAGCACTTGACGAGTTAGTTGGCAAGTTAATTGCTGAATACAAAGATAAAAATGCACTTAACTTTAAACAACTCAGTTTTCGCTTAGAAAAACAGCGCAAACCTGTATCAACACCGCTGGCTTTTCCCGGTAAAGTGCTGGCATTTGCGATCGCAGCCACGGAGGCCAAACATCTTCACCAACAGGTTGCGCTTTTGGGCGAAATGAGTCAGGAAAATGAATCTGTAGATGAAACTGTATTGCCGGGGCCTGCTAATTCAGTCATACAAAACTTAGTCGGTTCTTGCTTATTTATTGCCGATTCCGGCCACAATAGGATTGTTGTCAGCACCCTCGAAGGTGAGGTGCTGCACGTCATCGGTAGCGGCAAACCGGGTTTAACTGATGGGGACTTTGAAGAGGCTGAGTTTTTTGCACCTCAAGGTATGGCTTTTGATGCGGAAAGTCAAATTCTATATGTTGCTGATACGGAAAATCATGCTCTCAGAAAGATTGATTTTACGACTCAACGGGTAGAAACTGTTGCTGGTACGGGCGAACAAAGTCACGAAATTTCACCCCGCAGCGGCAAGGGTTTAGAAACGCAATTGAATTCGCCTTGGGATTTAGAAAGAGTTGGAAATAGACTTTTTATTGCAATGGCGGGTTCCCACCAAATTTGGGAAATGCAGTTAGACACTGGCACGATCGGCACTTATGCGGGTATTGGCAGAGAATCCTGTGTGGACGGGAATCTTGCAGAATCTGCTTTTTCTCAGCCCAGCGGCCTCGCTACGGATCGATCGGAGTTGTTTGTTGCTGACAGCGAAATTAGTTCGATTCGCGCTGTGGGTATAGATGAAGACCCGAAGGTTCGCACTGTTTGCGGTAGCGGTGAATTGTTTGGTTTTGGGGATAAAGATGGTCGCGGTGATGAGGTCAGGTTGCAGCACTGTTTGGGTGTTGAATACGCTCAAAATTACCTCTGGGTGGCTGATACTTACAATCACAAAATTAAGCGGATCGACCACCGGGGCGGTACGTGCAGAACCATGATTGGAGATGGTACAGCAGGTTTGGTTGATGCTAAAGGTCTCAGGGCTCGATTTTTTGAACCTTCAGGGTTGAGTGCGATTGGGCCTCATTTGTTTGTTGCTGATACGAACAATCATGTAATTCGACGAGTTGAGTTGGATACGCTGGAAGTCACAACTTTGGATTTCCCCAGTTTGTGCGCTCCGGATGTTTGTCTTCCTGATTAAGCCGATCGACTTTTTTGACTTCAGGCACAGGTCTCAATTCTCCTGATTGCCAGATTGATTGTGGTAAAGTAAGGTGCTCTTCGGCGCACCTTACCACAATTTGCAAGCCAAGTAAGTTACCCGAATTATTCGCGGTGAGTGCTGTACCTCACCCGCAATTCACTTCGGGATGCAGAACCTTTATATTTAGGGTGTACTGCCCAAAAACACCTAACCGATATAAGTAGAACGCCAAACCACTTTTTGCGTCCAGGAGTGAATTACTAAATGTTGTTAATTCCAGGGCTACTAAAACCGCGATCGCCAGTAGTAAATAATCGCAAAAATCCTCGACCCGATCTAAAATTCCGAATAGCTCAGCAGCCGCACTATTTTTTCATCATCGTTCAATTCCCCGACAATTCGTCGCACCGGTTTCGGCCAGATTTTAATCAAAGTAGGAGTTGCTGAAATCTGATCTGCCTCAGCTTGGTCTGGATGTTTCAAAACATCAATTACTTTTAAAGTGTAGGGACGATCGAGGCATTTCTCTAAAAACTGGTGTAAAGTTTCCAGGGTGCGTTCAGTGCTGGGGTTGCTGCCGGAAACAAACAGACGCAAAACGTACCCTTGAGTTTGTGGCGGTGGGGTGAGTGCTGTTGGTTTGGGCAGCCGAGCCTGCTGCGATGGCGGAAGGTCCAAGGGAGTTACGATCGAACTGCTCCAGCCCGATCGAGCTTCGGGGCTGGCATACTGTACAACTAAGTCGTGATTTTCCCAAAGTTCGGGGAATTGTTCGTGATAAGTAGCAATCGCCATCGGTTCGCACATTTCTTCGCTCCGGGGATGCCACACTAAGTCGCCAGTCCCAAAAATGGCGTTCAGCAGCGTTTGATGTCGCAGCACGGGGGGGTAAGCCTCGGCCGCAACCCGCACCTGCCTATCGCCTGGATCGAGCCAGGAGTCAACGGTTGCCGTGTAGCAAGGTATCAGAAAATGCGGCGGTTCCGACAAACCGAGGATCTCCTGTAGAGCTACGCACAACTGCAAATGCCACCGAGTTTGCTTGCGGGGGTCTATGCAATAGATTAAGTCTCCCCCTGGTGTAAACAGCGCAATGCCTTTGAAAAATTCTGGCAAAATAGGGCGATCGACTTTCAATTCAGTACACCAATAAAAGTTAACAGTTAACAGTTAACTTTTAACTGCTAACTGTTAACACTCGACCTTTAGACTCGACCTCGGAGCATCTGAGCCATTTCGTTCGGGAACGGCGAGTTCTCTACGCAAAGTTCTTCAGTAATCCGACCTTCTTGATAAAGGCCGTAGAGCGACTTATTCATCGTCGTCATGCCTTCATAAGTATCTTTGATCATGATTTGATTGATTTCCTCATTCTGGCCCTTCAGAATGTATTCCTTAACCACGTCGGTATTGATCAAAACGTCGTGGAAAGCAGCCCGCTTCCCGTCTGTGGTTTTGCACAGCAGTTGAGCAATAATCGCCACTAGGGATTCGGAAATGGAAACCCGTATCGCTTCCTGTTCTTCGGGCCCGAACATATCCAGAATCCGGTTCAGCGTTTTAATAGCGCTGTTGGTGTGCAGGGTTCCTGCAACTAAGTGGCCGGTCTGAGAGGCTTTGAGGGCGATTTCCACCGTCTCTCTGTCCCGAATTTCTCCTACTAGCATCATGTCGGGGTCTTGCCGCAGAGCGCCTTTGAGAGCGTTCATAAACTTGAGGGTGTGCCTGCCGACTTCCCGGTGCTTGATCAAGGATTTTTTGCTTTCGTGTACGAATTCAACCGGGTCTTCGATCGTGATGATGTTGTAGGCTTTATTCTTATTGATGTAGTCGATCATCGCAGCCAAGGTGGTAGACTTACCCGAACCTGTCGGGCCAGTCACCAAAATCAGCCCTTTGTGGTAGCCGCATATTTTCTTAAAGACCTCCGGCAGCTTCAATTCCTCCAGTGTCATTATTTTGGAAGGAATTAGCCGCAGCACCATTGCCGGGCCGGCCAAGGAGTCCATGCAACTGATCCGAATCCGCACGAACCCGAAGTCGAAAGCGCCGTCAAAGTCTAGGGTTTTTTGGAAAATTTCAATTTCTTCATCGCTCATGCACTCGCGCAACCAGCCAAAAAACGTATCTAAATCCGTCGGTGGATAGCCGATGTCGGCAATCTCGCCCCGCGTGCGGAAGCGGGGCACTTCGTTTACTCCGAGGTGAAGGTCGGATACTCCTTCATCTTTGGCTCGGAGGACTAGCTCTTTCAAAGTCGGAGAGCCACCGCTGCTAGAACTCTGGCTTTTAGGTGTGGCGAAGGATTGCGGCGGCGGTGCTGGTGCTGGTGCTGGTGCTGGTGGCGGTGCGGGCGGCATTCCTGCTGCTCTGGGGGGCATCCCTGGAGCTGGAGGGCGGGGCATTCCTGGCGGTGGGGGGGCTCCGGGTACGGGCGGGCGAGGAGCTGGCGGATGCTGTTGTGTCATATGCGCTACCTTAAGTTGGTGAGAAGGCTGACTCGAACAGATGATTTGTGGGAGTTGAACAATGCCGATCGCCATTGTGCGCGTCTTGCACAAAAGCTTAACTGTTGTTCTCAGTCTATCCCAAGAGGGGGTCGTAGTGCTGCACTACTAAGGAAATATTCTGCCAATTGGAGGATGCCATCCCGATCGATATATGATCGAATATGGATTTTTGACTTTTTTGGATAAATTTTTTAAGGAAAAGAGTTTGCCGCAACTCAACAGTATTAAATTATACTTTGCCCAGCAATTAAGGAGTTAAACGGATGAATTCTGTCGATCGGGCTTTTACTCCAGCTCTGGAGTTGGCGGAGTCGATCCGCACCCTGGAAGTGTCGCCTTTAGAAATTGTCAATCTCTACTTGGAACGCATTGAGCGATTAAATCCCGAGCTGGGCAGTTATTTTACTGTAACGGCCGAACGGGCGATCGCCCTAGCTAAATCTCAAACCGAAAAACTAGCTGGGTTAAACAAGCCACAGGAATTGCCACCTTTTTTCGGAGTGCCGATCGCCATTAAAGACTTGACACCCGTTACCGGCGTTCCCTGTACCTACGGCACTCAGGCTTTGCTGGGTAACATCTCTGCCTACGACGAGTCAGTAGTCTGGCGGATCAAAGCAGCGGGATTTAACATTCTGGGCAAAACAGCCACCTCTCAAATTGGCTCATTACCTTACACCGAACCAGAAGGTTTCCCGCCCGCCCGCAATCCCTGGAATTTAGACTATACGCCCGGAGGTTCCAGCGGTGGCTCAGCGGCCGCTGTAGCAGCGGGTTTGTGCGCGATCGCCCAAGGTTCAGACGGCGGCGGTTCGATTCGAGGCCCAGCTTCCTGCTGCGGTTTAGTGGGCATTAAACCGTCGCGGGGGCGAGTTTCCTGGGCACCTGTCGGAGATTACCTCAGCGGCATTTCTGCAAACGGCCCACTGGCGCGCACTGTAGCTGACGCCGCCGCACTTTTGGACGTGATGTCAGGCTACACAACAGGCGATCCGTACTGGCTACCAGATTCAAATCCGACGTTTTTAGAGGCTTCCCGTCAAAAGGCGGACAAACTGCGAATTGCGTTTTCTACGACTATTTCCCCTGTGGGCGAGGCTGCGGATATCTGTCAGGAAGCCGTACTCGAAACAGTAAAATTATTGACAGATTTGGGCCACAATGTCGAACCTGGATGCCCGGATTTTACGGGTTTAATCGAACCATTTATCGCAATTTGGCAGTCTGGGGCGGCGGCAAGCGGCATTCCAGGCCCTGCTTTGGAACCGATGAATCGCTGGCTGTTAGAAAAAACTATTTCGGCTGGGGAATATTTGCGGGCGGTGAATCAAATGCAGGTTATTTCACGGCGGATTGTGGGATTCTTTGAAAAATTTGATGTGTTAGTTTTGCCGACTTATATGCACTCGCCAATCCGGGTTGGAGAGTGGGCTGATTTGAGTTTTGAAGAAACTTTGCAGCGGATTATTAATTGGGTAGCTCCTTGTCCGCCGTTTAATGCTAGCGGTTTGCCTGCGATCGCACTTCCTGCCATTTTAGATAACAACGGTTTGCCCGTCGGAATTCAAATTATCGGGAGGCCGGCGGCGGAAGCAACTTTAATTGCTTTAGCGGCGCAGATGGAAGCGGCGAAACCTTTCCCGGTTTTAGATTTTAAATAGGGAAGAGCAAGAAATAAAAGCACGTTTCCCTTTTTTATGGGTATGCCAAATCAGGACTTGTGCGCGGCGAACAAGAAATCCGGTTTTTGGCATAAATTTCTATTGACAGTTGACTGTTTGACATTTGAACAATACCGATACAACGGGAAACGAGAGGATTGAGAAAGGGGACAAATTTCAGGTTGACTTCTTGTAAAGAAATATCAAATACTTTTTAACTTACTTGACTTTTTTGAGAAAGAGGGTAACATTTAGTGAAATTAATTTTCGGTGGCGGGTGTATCTAAAAAAATAGCTTATGTTTAACACACCAGGACTGTTTGAAGAAAATCAGATTCCTCGAAATCTTGCGGGTGTTTCAGCGGAAATACCAGACTTATTTGGCAGTAAGTTCGATCGCTTAAATCAGATCGGTACAATTGCCGTAGGCCATACCAATATTTTATTTGATACCAGCTACGATTTGACTCAAAAACCAGATTTGACGGCTGCTGCGACTGGTAGTGCGATCCTCTACGAGGGCTTCGCTAACGACCTTTTTGGGCCATCCACCGACAGCGGTCTCCAATCGTCAGGAGGCGATAATCTTAAAGTTGATAGTAGTGTAAAATCCCACACCGCTGTCTCTACTCAACTTCAGACAGACGAACTGACAGGGATGGATTTTGCTGTTGGCGATCGTGGTGGCGGGCCAGAACTCACCCTATCGCAAACTTCTTCCCTATTTCCTGATGAAAACTGGGCTTTCAATTTTAAAGATTACACCATCGAGCACCAAGGTTTAAACACCCTA
Organism: Microcoleus sp. Pol14D4; assembly: GCF_036701245.1. Taxonomy (NCBI): domain Bacteria; kingdom Bacillati; phylum Cyanobacteriota; class Cyanophyceae; order Oscillatoriales; family Microcoleaceae; genus Microcoleus; species Microcoleus sp. Pol14D4. Next base: position 75,515 of record NZ_JAUBQM010000012.1, on the reverse strand, counting down.
AATCTCAAAGTAGGTTACGGATTAAAACCGGGAATCACCCAGAACGAATATCCCGACTTTGTGCCCATTTACCAAAGTATTGATAACTTCCTAGTTAACTACCCGAACGAAACAGATTTTTGGGAAATTGTTAACAAAAATTTGACGGAAAAGGTGCTTAATGAAAATCCGGTACTGACAGATGTTACGATTCAACTTGAAGTTTTGCCAACGGAGATATTGCCCTACGATCGCGCCAGTACAGTGTTCCGCAGTCAATCGGGCAAAATCACAGAAGATTGGAATTTTTCAGTCAAAGACTACGCCATCAATCACCAAGGATTGAACAAGCTCAATCTAGATATAGATTACCAGTACAAGCCGGAAATCGCTCCCAATGAATATCCTGATTTTGTGCCAATCTACAAGAGTATTGATAACTTTTTAACCACATATCCGAACGAAACAGATTTTTGGGAAGTTGTCAATAAAAACTTGACTCAAAATATCCTCAACGAAAATCCTGCCTTGGCGGCAATTAAGATAGATTTCAACGTTTTGCCAAGCCAAAATGTGCCCTACAACCAAACCAGCAAAGTTACTCGCACTCAACCCAGCAATCCTCAAGGAACTTTCCTAGTTGGCAATAGCAGGGGAAATAATGTACTTCGGTTTGACGGCAATACCGGCAATTTTATAGGCGAATTTATTCCACCGGGAAGCGGCGGTTTGTCCAATCCAGATACGATCGTTTTTGGGCCAGATGGCAATGGCGATGATAAATCGGACATTTATGTTAGTAGCGGCGATAAGCCCGGGAATTCGGGAGAACCAACAGCATCGGCGGTATTGCGGTATGACGGAATTACTGGCGCATTTATAGACAAGTTTGTCGGCGATAATCCGAACACGGCGGTCGATGAAACTGGCGGATTGTTTCGCCCTTACGGTTTAGCTTTTGGCCCTGACGGTAATTTTTATGTCAGCAGTTTTTTGAGCGACCAAATTCTTCGATATAACGGCAAAACAGGACAGTTTATTGATGTATTTGCTTCGGGAAATCAGCAAGCAGGAGGATTGAATGGCCCGAACGGTTTACTGTTTGCGCCTGACGGCAATTTGTATGTGACAACGGAGGGGAGTGTTGCGAGCAACGGTCAAGCTGATTTTAGCGCAAGTTTTCCCAGTCAGGTGCTGCGTTACAACCCCGAAACCCGGCAGTCAAGTATCTTTGCTTCGCCCGATCCTTCGCCTCGGGGTCAGGGATTTGCAAGTCTTTTGGGAATGGCAATCGGGCCCGCTGACGGCGACCTTTATGTCAGCGATTTTGCTAACGATATCAGGCGCTACAATTTAAAAAGTGGGGAATTGGTCAAGGTTTTATCTACCAATTATACTGATACTTCGCCCAGTAGCAATTATGTAGGTAGTTTGGCCTTTTCGCCGATCGGCAATTTGTTTGTAGTGGGCTTTGACAACCGTGCTAATGCTAACGGTGCCGGCGCTGTTTTGCGGTACAATGGCAAAACTGACGAACCGCTGCCAATATCAGGAAATCCTGGGTCGAGTAACAGTTCTATTTTTGTCCCTCCCGACAGTAAGCTACAGCGTCCAATAGGAATTACTTTCTTTCCGTCCGATGCTCAACTGACCCAGAAATGGAATTTTACATTGGCAAATTACCCAATTAATCATCAAGGGTTAAACAACCTGAATATTGATGTAAATTATAAGTACAAAGATGGGATTCAAAATTATCAGTATCCTGATTTTGTGCCGATTTACAAGAGTATTGACAATTTTTTAGTCAACTACCCCAACGAAACAGATTTTTGGGAAATTGTTAACAAAAATGTGACCGAAAAAGTGCTTGCTGACAATCCGGCAATTTCGTCTGTGACAGTGAATTTGAACGTTTTACCGACCAACCAATTGCCTTACGATCGCAGCAGTACCGTTACTCGAACTCAAGATGGTAAATTAGGCGAAGCGTGGGATTTCAAGATTCCTAATTACTCGATCGATCACCAGGGTTTGAATAACCTCAACATAGATGTCAAATATCAGTACAAACCAGGAATTACGCAGGATGAGTATCCAGACTTTGTGCCGATTTACAAAAGCATCGACAGTTTCTTGACTAATTATCCCAATGAAACGGATTTCTGGGAAATTCTTAATAAGAGTTTGACGCAAAAGCTGCTAGCCGAAAATCCTGCTTTGGATTCGTTGCAAATGAATTTGGAGGTTGTGCCGACTAACAGATTACCTTACGAGCGAGCTAGTATTGTGTCGATCGCTTAGCCTATCATTGAAAATTAGATGGAAAAATCTTGACAAGAAATACATACTTAGCTACCGTAAGGGTAAGGTTAAGTACGTTGCGTAGAAACTGAGTTGTTTCTCGTCCAAGACTAACCCATTTAAATTGTCTTTTGTGGTGAAAAACCCGGTATAATTCAGAAACCCGGTTTCTTAATTATACCGAGTTTGCCAAGCTCCATCTTGGGATATATGTCTGTGTCTCCCTGCATTTGATACCTAAATAGTGGTGGACGCAAATAGGATCGCAAACCAGGTTTCGACGTTAACGTCGATCGCTGACAACCTGTTATTTTGAATTTTAACCGGGTTTTTGTGCCTCCAGGACTGAAAAAGATAGTTTTTTATCGGAGTTCGTGATGCACCCAATTTATAGTCATCAAACCCATGTTTTCCCTATAAACCTAGTTGCTACCGCCCAGTCTTACTTATTACCAATTAGGCTGTAATTTATTGAGAATACCTCTTTAGATTGATAGATATTTTGATTATTTTAATTTAAATATAATAGCAGTTCGCTGCCAATATTTAGGGTGAAATTTATGTTAACTTCCGGGCCGATTACCGCTCCCGTTCCCGTTTTTCTAGTTCTTTTAGCAATCATGCTACTCGCGCCACTGTTATTTGAGCGCTTGCGACTACCGGGAATAGTCGGTTTAATTATTGCTGGGGTAATTGTCGGGCCCAACGGTCTAAATTTGCTGCAACGAGACGCTACTATTGTTTTGTTAGGTACTGTAGGATTGCTGTTTTTGATGTTCCTAGCGGGACTGGAAACTAGCCTCGACGACCTCAAACTCAATGCGGACAAAGCTGTCATATTTGGGCTGGCTACTTTTTCGCTACCGATGATATTGGGGACAGGAGCGATGCTGCTGTTGGGATATAGCTGGCTGGCTGCAATTTTAGTCGCTTCTTGTTTTGCTACGCACACCCTTTTAGCGCTGCCAATTCTCACCAAATTGGGATTGATGCGAACTCAGACTATTACTACGACTTTGGGCGGGACTTTAATTACGAATGTGTTGGGCCTGTTGGTGCTGGCAATTGTTGTCAAAGCTTTCAAAGGAAATCTCACTCTCGAATTCTGGCTGTTTCTAATTCCATCTCTTGCTATCTACACTTTTGGTACTTTGTGGGGAGTTCCCAAAATCGGTCGCTGGTTCTTTAAGAAATTCGGTCACGACGAAAATGCCGAATTTATATTTGTATTGGCTACCCTATTTCTAGTTTCTTACGCAGCAGAACTAATTGAAATTGAGGCAATTATTGGTGCGTTTTTATCTGGAATTGCCATTACTCAAATTATTCCCAAAATGAGTCCCTTGATGAATCGGATTGAGTTTATTGGCAATACGCTGTTTGTGCCGTTTTTTCTGATTTCTGTGGGGATGTTAATTGACCCGTTAATTTTGGTAAAGCAGCCGCAGTCTTTGTTGGTGGCTGCGGTGATGATTTTAGCAGAGGTGGCGAGCAAGTTTTTGGCAGCTTGGCTACCGGGGAAATTATTTGGTTTTGAGTTTCCCAACATTATGGTAATGTTCGGTCTTTCTGTGGCTCAAGCTGCTTCTACTTTGGCTGCGATTACGGTTGCTTTTGACATTAAATTGGTCGATCGCGTAACGGTGAACGGCATCATTGCCATGATTTTAGTAACTTGTGTGGCTTCTCCTTGGATTGTATCTCGGTGGGGTCAAGAAATGCAGCAGCCGGGGTCGAGTTTGCCGGCTGCTACTTCGGGAAAGCATTCCTGGGGAGACCGAGTTTTAGTGCCTGTTGCTAATCCGAATACGGAAGATAATTTGCTGCGTTTGGCTTTGATTTTAGCCAAAAAATCTCACGGAACTTTGCTACCGCTGCATATTTTGTCCGATCGCGGCGAAGCAATTTCACCCGCAGATAAAATGCAGCAAACTCAACTTTTGACGGCTGCGGAAACTGTGGCCCATGCGGCTGCTTGTGCGGTTGAACCGATCGCGAGGATAGATGATGCGATCGATCGCGGAATTCTGCGGAGTGCAACCGAACGCGAGGCTAGTTTAATAGTTTGCGGTTGGAAGGGATTTTCCACAACTCGCGACAATTTTTTTGGCAGCATCATTGACAATGTGGTAAGGCGATCGCCAGTACCCGTACTGATTGCTCGATTTCCCGATCCTCTCCAAAATACAGCCCGAATTATTTTGGCGGTAACTGACAGCGAGTTGACTCGCTTTGGATTTCAGGAAACCGTGGGTATTGCTAAGAGTTTAGCCGAGGAACTCAAGGCGAGTTTGCAAGTGTTGTTGGTGGCGACAAAACGGGAACAAAGCAACAAAAGTGCGGCGGAGGTGGAAATTCTTTCTGAGATACCAGTAAATCGGGTGCGGGGAAATTTTATCAAGCTAGTTTCGCAGAATTTGTTAGAACACGATTTGCTGATTTTAACAACAATTTCTCAGCAACAGAATTTGTGGGAACAACCGGGAACTCTCAAAGAACCGGAAGCGCTCGCCCGGACTCACCAAAATATTTCCATGCTTGTTGTTTATTTTCCTGTATCTTGAGGAAGATTTTAACCGCAGATTACGTTATGAATCTGCATTCATCTGCAGTTAATATTTTAGGACTAAAGCCAACTGGCTAATTAAACAAAGGTATGTAGTTGCGCTCGACTCGCTCTTTCCTAATCTAAGAGCGGACAAGCGCAACTACATACCTAAAATTTAAGCCCTATTTGTGACAATTGTGTAAGTCTTATATTTAATCCTAATCCAACGGAATTGCTATAAAAATTTCCGCACCTTTGCGCGGTTCGGAAATACACTAGCTCGCTCTTTTCACTCGCGAAGTTTGTATTTTTTGGGCTGTCGATTAAAAAATCATTCAACTCCTCATCATTAGCACCCGCACAAGAAGTGCACTTAGGTACGGAATGTGCGATCGGCAAGTAAATATGCGTAGAGGCCTTGACGATCGCACCCCGATGCAGGCAATTTCTCGGCATCTAGGACAATTTCTCAGTATCTGGGAGAATTTTGAGAATATGGTGATATACCCCTCTAGTTCAATAAGGTCAAAATGAGCATCAGACCAAATTTCAGATGGTTTTCTTCGGTGGCGAGTGTTTTGGGTTCGATTTCGATCGGCACTTTCAGCGACGCGACATCCTCTGTAAAAGCGGCAGAAACGGTTGTTATCCGCAAAGGTATTTTAGAATCGTCAATATCGGTTGCGGATTTGCGCGAACTCTCAGAAACAGGAAAAGTCCCCGCCAAACTGCAAGCATACGCCAATCTCCTGTCTGAGGAACAGCGAAGTAAAATTTTTCGGGCGCTGCAAGCGAAAATTCCCCTAAATGTAGTCGGCCTGAGCAACTTGCTAAATACGGGCATCGGCACTGGCATCCTGACGGATTTGACTACAGTGATACCCAGGCGCGACGGTGGGGGTGTGGAAGCGCTGCGAGCCGCTCTGGTGCAGGGAGCAAAGGCACCGGAAGGCTTATCGATATTGAGTTTCATTGAATCTTATCCGAGCTCGCGGGTGGTGGTGGATCTCGATCGAGCTTTCGCAGTTTTGGGAAATATGAACGTAAGTTTTTGGCAAACTCAGCGCTTTATGGCGGCGATCTCACCTCAGTTAGCACCGGTTAAACCCCTGTTTAACCTGCCTTTCGATCCAAGCCAACCCGGCCCTAATTCGGTGCAGGTACGGGCGCTAGATTTGAACGATAGCGCCCGCAATCGACCTATTCCAGTTGATGTGTATTGGTCGGAAGCTGCAACAGCCGACAAACCGACGATTGTCTTTTCTCACGGGTTGGGTTCCGTCCGCACGGATTTGCGCTACTTAGCCGAGCATTTGGCGTCTCACGGCTATGTAGTAGCAGCTTTAGAACATCCAGGCAGCAACGAGACGAATACCAATGCTGCGATGGCGGGGAAGTGTCCCTTGCTAGCTCCTCAAGAGTTTTTAGACCGTCCCAAAGACATCAGTTTTGTACTCGACGAACTGACAAAATTGAACCAAACTGATGATAACTTGCAGGGGAAAATCGCGATCGATCCATCGGTAATAATTGGCTATTCTTTCGGGGGCGCTACAGCCTTGTCCGTGGCCGGCGCCGAACTGCAATTGAGTGGACTCAAACAGCGGTGTCAGGGAGATTTGATTGGGTTCAGCTTAGGCGAAGGCATTCAGTGCGCGGCGGCCGGATTGCCCGAAGAACGGTATCAATTGCGAGATGGCAGGATTAAAAGGGCGATCGCCATGAATCCGATCGCATCCTTATTATTTGGAGAAACGGGCTTAAGTAAAATTAAGATTCCCACATTAATAGTAGCATCTTCTGCCGACAAAACCACTCCCGCCTTAGCAGAACAAATTGCCGGATTCCCAAAGATTCCATCTCCCAAATGGCTAGTCGGTTTTGTAGGAGGAACCCACTTAAGCGTCAAAGATCCGAGTACAACTTTAAACCAAGTTCGCAGACCTAGCACAGTAATTACCGGAGATGAAGTTGTCGGCGACCAAGCTGCTAGCATACGCAATTATATAAAAGCTGTAAGTTTAGCTACCGCCGCTCAACTAACTGCTGAAGCTGACAAATATGCAGTTTTTCTAACGCCCGAATACGCGCAATTTGCTTCTACAAATGCAATCCCGGTGCGGCTGGTAACAGAAATTACTCCCGAAATTAATGCAGTAGTGCAAACTTTTATTCAAGGGAATAAGTAGTCATTAGTCATTAAGTAAGCTGTTACGCATTTAAATTGAAAATTCGGGACAGGCTAGAAGCCCGTCCCACAAGAGTTTTATTGATTTTTGACACACAGTTTAAATGTAAAACAGCTTAGGTAAGCGCAAAAAAACCATAATATCTGGTACAGTTCTCGACCCACAACCTAATTATGTAGGGTGTAGTAGGCGCACCTTACCGCTATTAGTCCTTAGCTAATAATCGGATGTCCACTAGAAACACCTCTAATAAAGGTGTTTCTAGTGGTAGTTCGAGGGGACATCATATTGCGACTAGCAGTTTTTCCTTGTGTAGGCGGCGCCCCTTAGCCCCCAGGGGTGTATTTTCTTCTTAAGCTGTCTCTGATATATTTTGCCCGTGCAAGGGCAAAATATAACAAAGCGCTTTCACAAACTCTACTCCCAAACTGCCATGCTTAAAAAAAATCTTATCCCGCTGTTGCTGCTGTTTATAGCCCTGTTTACCGTTTACGGTGACACTTTAACTTTTCTTCCCAAACCTGTAAGAGATACTAGCGTAGCAAGCCGAAAGTTCTTCGTCGGGTTGTGGCCGAATTGGTTGAGGCCGAGAGATTTCAACGAGAAAAGGCAAGAGGATATTGATAAATTGCAAAAAAGTCCTAGTCCCAGTCGATAGTTTTGATCTACCAGCGAGAAACCCGGTTTCTCTAATAATACTTAGCCATTTTCTTGTAGGTTGGGTTAAGCGAAGCACAACCAAACATGACGATTTGAGATTGTAGATTTTAGATTTTTCCTGCAATCTCAAATCGATTAAACTTGAGATTTTAGATTTTCCTCAAAGCAGTAAGGTGTGCAATGCACACCCTACAGATAGAGGTTATGCCTCCAGGACTGTTTTAGACTGGTCTTCCCATCTAAAATCTAAAATCTAAAATCTAAAATTGATTAGGCGTGCTTTTTCAACCAGCTAAACATAGCTCGCAAATCTTTACCAACTTCTTCAATAGGATGTTCTGCTTCCTGACGGCGCATGGAGGTAAAACCCGGTTTGCCGGCTTGGTTTTCCAGAACGAATTCGCGGGCAAATTGACCGGATTGAATTTCGCTGAGAATTTTACGCATTTCGGCGCGGGTTTGATCCGTGACGATGCGGGGACCGCGAGTTAAATCGCCGTATTCTGCGGTATTGGAGATGCTGTCGCGCATTTTGGCGAGGCCTCCTTCTACTACTAAGTCAACGATAAGTTTAACTTCGTGCAAACATTCAAAATAAGCTAATTCCGGTTGGTATCCGGCGTCAACTAAAGTTTCAAATCCAGCTTTAATTAAGGCGCTCAAACCGCCGCACAAAACTACTTGTTCGCCAAAAAGATCCGTTTCTGTTTCTTCGCGGAAAGTGGTTTCCAGGATGCCGGCTCTGGTGCCGCCGATACCTTTAGCATAAGCCATTGCCCGATCGCGCGCTTGACCGGAAGCATCTTGATATACTGCAAACAAACTCGGAACACCTTCCCCTTGTTCGTAAGTCCGCCGCACCAAGTGTCCTGGGCCTTTGGGGGCAACCATTACTACGTCTACATTGGCAGGGGGAACAACTTGGCCGAAGTGAATGTTAAAACCGTGAGCAAATGCTAAAACATTTCCTTCAGAAAGGTTCGGTTCGATTTGTTCTTTGTAAATAGTTTTTTGAACTTCATCGGGCAATAAAATCATGATGAAGTCAGCAGCAGCGGCTGCTTTGTCTACCGGGTGCACTGTTAAACCCGCGTCGGTTGCTTTGGCGGCAGATTTGCTACCGGGATACAAACCGACAACGACATTCATGCCGCTGTCTTTGAGGTTGAGGGCGTGGGCGTGTCCTTGGGAACCGTAGCCGATGATAGCAATCGTTTTGTTGGCTAAGAGGTCTAGGTTCGCGTCGGTGTCGTAATACATACGGGCCATAGTGGTTGTCTCCTGAGATGCAAATTGGGTGATTGACTGCAAAAGTCTGATTTTATCAAAGTGGGGTGCTTTTTTTGCAGAAATTTTTTCAATTAAGATTTGGGCGAGGGAAAATAAAGGACGATCGCCCTGAATTTCGCAGGGTTTCTCGCAGAGTCTGCGATCGTCAAATATAATTGTCAATAGCGTGCTGTGCATTTGGAAAACCTCACATCTTGCACCATTCTCAAGAACAGGCTTTCCGGCCTGTTCCACAAAGAGTGAATTTTGTTGTGGAACAGGCCGGAAAGCCTGTTCCTAAAAAGCTTATTGAGAATTGTGCAACATCTCATCAAAATGCAACTAACTAACTTTTGTAAGATGAAAATAAAGTCAATACATCATGTGGCGATTATTTGCTCGGATTACGCAGCGTCGAAGAAATTTTATGTAGAAGTATTGGGATGTTCCATTATCAAAGAAACTTTCCGAACCGAGAGGAATTCTTACAAACTAGATTTGCGAGTCGGAAACGGCGACACCATCGAGCTTTTCTCATTTCCCCATCCTCCTGAAAGAATTAACAATCCTGAAGCTTGCGGTTTGAGACATTTAGCTTTTGCCGTAGAGGACATAGAAGCATCCGTTGCTTACTTAAAATCCCAACAAGTAGAAGTAGAAGAAATTCGTCTTGACGAGATTACCGAAAAACGATTTACATTTTTCCGAGATCCCGACAACTTACCGTTAGAAATTTATGAAATTTAGAGCGACAGCAAAATTAGAAAACGCTTAGCATAAAAGATAAACAATGGACTCTATCATCAGAAACACAATCACGGTCGGAGTGCCTGCTTTAATGCTATTTATAGCCATAGTAGCTACTGGTAAAACAGGTGACGCAGCCGTTTGGTCAGGTTTGGTCAAAGTCGGCGGTTCCTTTGGTATGCTGATCGGTTTAGGTGTGTTGGTATTTGTAGGATTTGTTGCCAATTATTTTAGTTATTTTGTGGTTGATAGCTTGCTGGTGAGATTTTATCAAAAGCGGCGAGTGTTGGAACAGCCAGAACAACTGGTAACAGAAATTGATAAATTGCCGATTACCAACGACCTTAAAATCAAGCTCAAATGGGCAGTGATGCACAGCACGCCCAACAAAAACCTTAGCTTGAAACACATAATTTTAAAATGGTTTATTATCGCAGCAACTGTCAATGCCCTATTTTCAATAGTCGGTTATTTAGGACAATTCAACATTTTTTTTGAATTGACTTCTCATTTCAAACTACAATATCTGCTGGTTGGTTTCTCTACTTTTATATTTTTCGCTCTGGTGCGCTCAAAAAAAAGATGGTTGCTGGTGAGCGCATTTTGCATGATCATTAATTTGGCGGAAATTGTTCCTTGGTACTTTCCAGCGCCAGCATTTGCAGCAGCAACTTCCGCACAAAACTTGCGTATTTTGCATTCAAATGTTTTAACGAATAACCGACGCTATTCTGAGGTGATATCGCTGGTAAAAGCAGAGCAACCCGATATCGCGGTTTTTGTGGAAGTTAGCACAGTTTGGGCGAAGGAGTTAGCCGTCTTAAGCGAAATGTTTCCTTACTCTTCCCACCTGCAAGAATCAGAGAGATTTGGCAGTGCAATATACAGCAAGCTGCCTTTAGAGAATGCTTCTCTTAAAGCATTTTCAAAGCGAAGAAAGAGCTTGTTTGCGGATGTGAAATTTCAAGGTAAAATCATTTCTTTGATTCTTGTTCACCCCACTGTGCCAATCAAACAGCAGAGCTTTATCGAGCGCAATCGACAGCTAGCAGGCATTGGCGAGTATGCAGCCCAAGTCAAAAATCCCCTGATTGTGGTTGGGGATTTCAATACCACAATGTGGTCGCCATTCTACAAAAATATGGTAAAAACTGGAAAACTGCGAAATGCGCGATCGGGTTTTGGCATTTTACCGACTTGGCCGACTTTTATGCCGCTGGCTTATATTCCGATCGATCACTTTCTAGTCAGCAAAGAAATTGGTGTTTTGAAGATTCGTACTGGTCGAAATGTCGGTTCGGATCATTTGCCATTAATTACAGATTTGGTCATTTGAAGGCAGGATGCTATATTTGATCACAACTTATTGATTAACTCGGCTATTGATTAGTTGATAAGCAAAACTCACCATTAAAGTGCCAGTAAGCAAACATCTAACGAGAGTATTTTTCAATATTTTTCAAACCATAACCAGAACGTTTTATGACCTTGAGCTTGTTTTTTATACCCTCAACACCACGACTTGTACTCATATTATCAAAGTAAGCAATAATCTCATCTAGCCAACGGATAATAGTGTTCCGGCTGTCAGAAAAATAAATATTTTTTTGCTCTCAAGTGTAATTCTCCAGGTTTACATAATCCCTCTCGCAATTTATTTCCCGCTCAAGAGTTTCTCTAAAGTTTTCTTTTAATTCAGGTATGAGCTTGAGAGCGAGATACATATTTTTTACTCGGCTTATTTTTATTATTTTCTTTAAATTGAAGTTTTATTAATCCTTCGATAAGGGTCATTGAGTTTAATTAGATATATTAATACAGCACAGTAATTCCCTTGGCTTTTAATTAAGGCTATCTATTTAATCAATTTATAGTTATTTAATTAATGAGGGATGGTTTTGACGATAATACTTCTTTGGAGGCGTATTTTAAGCTTCTTTCTATCCGGGCAAGAACTTGATTCAGTCTTTTATATATTTGTTCATTTTTATTTGCTCGGGTTACTATTTATTTAGCAGAGTCAGCCTCGCTTTAGGCCAAAACTGCGATCGCACAATAGGTAAAGAGCGATCGCGAAATGCTAATAGTCTAGCTAACGGACTGCCAGCCCATAATTTAGCCTCTAAAAATTAAAGCATCCAGCGAATATGCACCAGGCCCTAAAAGGGCGATCGCAATCAGCATCAAGCAGTACATAAACGCTTTTTCCCAGCTTGGCGGTTCGCCCTTGCCATTGGGCCCTTCATACTGCCCTTCAGGAATTAAATAGGGATCGCTAGCAACAAAAGGCAACCGTTTGGATATATCTAAATAGATAGCAAATAGCATTGAACCGAGAATCGGCAGACTTGCTAAGAGTGTGAGAAATCCCAGAATCAGGCAAACTCCGCCAGCCAACATGGAAGCTGCTGAGAGAAAGCACAGAAACAGCGGCATTTTCAGAGCATCAGACCACTCTCGAAGATGTGTTATTTTTGGGTAGCCGTGCAGCAGGAATAAGCCGCCGACACCCACTCTCAACAATAAAAGTGCCCAGCCGGGAAGGTCTGCCGGAAAGACGGGATTGAGTGAACTAAGCAGTTTGAAACTTAGTTCTGGCAGATGAGGTGAAACTTGAGCGAACAGAAGCGCGATCGCCACGCCAAGAGCAAATTTATAAATCATTTTGTCATTTCCAATCTATTGAGATATTCCAAACTGGACATGATGAAACGTCAAGTACAGATTCGTAAATAGTCGGCTATACAGCCTTTTCTCTCCTACTTACTGCACCCCGCGAGTGTTGAGATCGATCGCATACAAAGAAGTGCCCGCCGCAATCAAAAGGCGATCGCGCTGGGCTCCCCCAAAAGTCAGGTTAGCGCACGTCTCCGGTAGCGGAATTTTCCCCAAGCGAGTACCGTCGGGCGCGTACACTTGCACGCTATCTTTGGAACTCGTAAAAATATTGCCGTGTTCGTCCGTTCGCAACCCGTCGGGTTCACCAGGATCTATGACTGCGAACACGCGGCCATTGTCCGCATCGCGATCGCCTACAACATCATAGGCGCGGATGTGGTGATATCCTTCGGGCATATTGAAAGCTGAACTATCCGACACATACAGGATGCTTTCGTCTGGATTGAAGGCGAGGCCGTTGGGGCGCAACATATCCGTCACCACCGCATCGATCGCACCCGTCGCCGGATCGAAGCGGTACACAAAACATCCAGGCTGTTCCTGTTCGCCGCCGTATCCCTGGTTTGGCTGGGTGAGGCCGTAGGGGGGGTCAGTAAACCAGATCGTGCCGTCACTCTTCACTACCAGGTCATTCGGGCTGTTGAGGCGCTTGCCTTGGTAGCGATCGACTAACACCTGCCATTCGCCGCTGTGTTCGCGGCGGACGATCGCGCGCAAACCCGACGAACACGAGACAAGGCGACCTTCGCGATCGCGGTAATTGCCACTTTGATAGTCGGACGGATCGCGCAAAACGCTCACTCCCTCACGGGGACTCCAGCGCAGCAGGCGGTTGCCGTGAGCGTCACTCCACACCACGCTATCATCTTCATGGAAATAAACCGGGCCTTCGCTCCAGACTGCACCGCTGGCAACCTTCTGGAGTGAAGCACCAGGACGCAGGAGCGATTTCATGCGATCGTCATAAATATTGATGCCTTCAAGCATTAGTATTTTCTACCATTTTCAAGGTCATTTATATCCTGAAACAACGATTATTCAAATAAAAATCAGTCTTTAGATATAAATCTCACTTAAGCCATTAGATAGATATTAAAATTCTATCGAGAATGTTAAGTTGACCGCAGCGAAATATCCAAAAAAGTTGTTGTGCTTTGTTAATTAAATAGCAGGCTAGACCTTTTTTAGATATAATTAACATCTAAATTTCTGCTTTTTTAAATCATTCATAATCTAAATAGGATTAGTGCAATGGCGAACTTGGTCGCAACCGAACCTTTGGCCGCTATGCCTTCATTGCCTGCTGACAAATCCGCTGGCAATCTAGAGCTAATAACGCTATTCGATGGTCCCATGCCCATCGGTGTTGCCGTATCCAAGCAAGGGCGAATTTTCATCAGCTACCCCCGTCTGGTTGACGATGTAGAATTCACCGTTGCGGAACTCAAACAGCCGCCAGAAAAAAACGGCAATCCCGTTCCCTATCCCAATGCAGAAATCCACAAGTTAGATTTAGCTTCGCCCTCAGAACGGTTGCTTTGCGTACAAGGCATGACCATCGACGCGCGCGATCGCCTTTGGCTGTTAGACCACGCAAAAATTAAACAAAATTCAGTTCCTCCCGGCGGCCCGAAACTGGTGGGAATTGACCTGGAAAGCGATCGCATTGTCAAAAAAATTCTCTTTCCCGAATCCATCGCCTCTGCCAATTCTACCCTCAATGATGTGCGCGTCGATCTGCGCTGGGGAGAAGAAGGAATTGCCTTTATTACCGACTCATCGGAAGAAGGGCCTAACGGCATTGTTGTCGTAGATTTAGCCTCTGGAAAAAGTTGGCGCAAACTCAATGACCATCCTTCAACTAAACCAATTCCAGGCTTTTTGCCAGTAGTCGAAGGCCAACCGATGATGGTGCGCCACCCAGGCCAACCGCCCAAACACATTCACACCGGTAGCGATGGCATTGCCCTCAGCGGTGACGGTCAAAGACTGTTCTATTGTCCCCTGGCAAGCCGGCACCTTTACAGCGTCAGCATTGAAGCATTAGTTAATCAAAATCTACCTGATGAAGAGGTGGCCGCCACAGTCATAGATCACGGTGAAAAAGGCGCTTCCGGTGGCATGGTTTCCGATGCTAAAAATCGCCTTTACGTGACGAACTACGAAAACAATTCGATTTTGCGCCGCCTACCGGATGGTACGTTGGAAACAGTCGCACACGATGCGCGAATGCTGTGGCCGAATTGCCTTTTTGTTGCCCAAGACGGCTATCTCTACTTTACTGTAGATCAGTGGAATAGGAACCCCAGCTATCATAATGGGCAAGACTTGCGCGAGAAACCTTACAGCCTATTTCGCATCCGAATTGATGCAGGCCAAGTCTTGCTAGATCGCAACTAAAATCGCGTTGGTAATTTCAAGTTTAACTGTAAAACTCCCTGTAAATATTAAGGAGATTGACAATGCCTGACGTTGTAGATACTGCAATCAATGCCGGTACTTTCGCTACTTTAGTAACAGCTCTCAATGTTGCTGGCTTAGCAGAGGGTTTAAAAGCAGAAGGCCCGTTTACCGTTTTTGCACCAACTGATGAAGCGTTTTCTAAACTGCCATCGGGAACTGTAGAAGCTTTGCTAGAAAATATCCCGGATCTAATCAAAGTTTTAACCTATCATGTCATTCCCGATCAAAAAATCACAGCAGCAGAAATCGGCAAAACTGATTCTGTCACCACCTCCGAAGGTTCAACGCTCAAGATTAATACCTCTGATGGAGTTAAGGTAAACGATGCTAAGGTAGTCACTCCAGATGTGGAAGCAGATAACGGTGTAATTCACATCATTGATACTGTTTTGATTCCTGAATCTCTGGGTAGTATTTAACCAGTGAGCTAAGGTAAAATTATTCTCAAACCAGCACAATTGGGCAAAAACTTGGCAATGGTAAATCCCGCGAATCACTACGATATCATCATTATTGGCACCGGTGCGGGTGGAGGTACGCTCGCTCACCGTCTCGCACCGACTGGTAAAAAGATTTTAGTGCTAGAACGAGGCGACTTTTTGCCCAGGGAAAAAGCTAATTGGAGTGCGCTAGAAGTTTATCAAAAAGAGCGCTATCACACGGACGAGCGCTGGTACGACAGGGAAGGCAAGGAGTTTAGACCCCAGACAGGCTATTGGGTTGGCGGCAATACAAAAGTTTATGGTGCGGCTCTTTTGCGGCTTCGAGAACGAGATTTCGATCGCGTAATTCATAAGGGAGGAATTTCTCCAGAATGGCCGCTCAAATACGCAGATTTTGAGCCATATTACACGCAAGCAGAAGCACTCTATGACGTTCATGGAGAGCGAGGAACCGATCCAACTGAACCGCCGTGCAGCCAACCTTATCCTTATCCGGCTGTCAGCCACGAACCTGATATGCAGGTACTCGAAAATGAGATTCGAGAACTTGGCTACAATCCGTTTAATTTGCCATTAGGATTAAAGCTGAATGAAGGCGATCGCACAAAAAGCCCTTGCATTCGCTGCGATACATTTGACGGCTATCCTTGTTTAGTAGGCGCGAAAGCCGATGCGGATGTGAATGCAATTCGTCCTACCCGCGAAAGGTATGCCAATTTTACCCTAATAACTAATGCAAAAGTCCTGCGACTGCATACCAGCAAATCAGGGCGAGAGGTGACGGGCGTAGAAACAGAAATTTTAGGGGAGCGGCAGCAGTTTACAGGCGATATTGTGGTGGTTTCCTGCGGTGCAATTAATTCGGCTGTGTTGTTATTGCAATCGGCAAACGAGAATCACCCCAATGGATTAGCAAATAGTTCCGATATGGTGGGGCGGAATTTGATGAAACATCTGGCAACCGCTCTAGTTTCCATGCACCTAGAAGTGAATCAAGCTAGCTTTCAAAAAACAATTGCTGTAAATGATTATTATTGGGGAGAGCCGGATTTTCCTTACCCAATGGGCATGGTACAAAATACTGGCAATGTGTTAGCTGATATGCTGCCGGCTGAAGCTCCTGGGCTTATGGCTCCGCTGGTAAAATTGATTCCTGAATATGAGCGGCATTTGATTGCTGAGCGCTCTGTTGGTTGGTGGTTGCAGACAGAAGATTTGCCAGATCCAAATAATCGCGTTCGGGTGGCGGGCGACAAGATTAGCCTAGATTATACGCCGAACAATACGGAAGCAGGCGATCGCCTAATTCACCGGTGGACATCTGTACTCAAATCCCTCAACCGTTGTTGTGCCAAGCACGTCATTCCCTTTAGCCTGTATCCCCGTGCCCAGATGCCGGTACAATCAGTTGGTCATCAATGCGGTACTTGTCGGTTTGGCACAGACTCCAAAACCTCAGTCCTTGACCTGAATTGCCGTACCCATGATGTTGATAATCTCTACGTTGTGGATGGCAGTTTTTTCCCCTCCAATTCAGGCGTTAACCCGACGCTGACAATTATGGCAAATGCGCTGCGCGTTGGCGATCGCCTAGCACAAAAGCTGAAGTAGCAAGGGGCAGATTCGTTGTTCGTGGTGAGATAACTAACAGTCTATGAAACAAGAGCTTTTCATCGAATCACTCATCAACCTGTTATTGCCTCTGGGCCTGATTTTTGGGCTGGTACTTCTGTTGAGCCTCAATGTTGGAGCAGGGGCGCCAGTAGAAAGTGCAGCTATTCCTTTGGAGTCCTGGCTCAAGCTAATCGTGGGCTATTTGGCAGCAGGAGCAGAAATTGCGGCTGCAATTGTCATTGGCCTGGGTATCATTCGGGGAATTTGGGAGTATCTGCATCAGTTGTTATTGCGTTCGAGATACCATGTAGATGCAACTGAAGGTATTCGTCTGAAACTGGGACGAGTGCTGGCATTGGGGCTGGAATTTACCGTAGCGAGTGATATCCTGCGTACCGCAGTTGCACCAACCCGCCAGGATATTTTGAATTTAGGGGCGATCGTTCTGCTGCGAACGCTGTTGAACTACTTCTTAGAGCGTGAGATCAGGCAGGGAGAGCAGCGCCGCATCAACGAGAAGAGCGCCATCGCAAAGGAAGCATGAGCCGAAATCGTTCCAGCTTAAAACCAATAGAAGGTGTAAATCGATCCATAAGGCGCAGGTTAACTCTCAAGGGTGAGCTCGCATTGGCCGTAGCACCCACTGCAATTGTGTTGGGCGTATTCGCTTTGGTCGAAGTGCTAAGTCGCCAACGCCTTTTATTTGCCTCCCTGGCTTCTAGTGCGTTTCTAATTTACCTAGATCCGCAGCACGGTACGAACACTATGCGAACGCTGAGCCTTGCTCAAATAATGGCAGCAACAATTGGCTGGATTGCGTACATGATTTTTGGTTCTGGATATCTCTCCGGTGGCATAGCTATGGTGGTGACAATCGTCCTGATGATCCTGCTGGATGTCGTCCATCCCCCTGCCGTCTCTACTTCCCTAAGTTTTGCTTTGAAGGCGAGTAACGAAAACAACTTAGTTTTGTTTGGTTTAGCCGTCGGCATTACTGCCCTGTTGGTGGGATTGGAGCGCTTTACTCTGTGGGTGTTAGCTCGCTACAGCACATCTTAGTCTCGCTGTTGGTGCAAACCTGACCCATGATTTCCAAAATCTAAAGTTCCAAGTTTTAAGGAGGTTACGACGATGAATGACAAGCAGCAATCTGAATCTGACGACAAAGATCTCAACGATCCTCAAAAGAATCCCGATAATCATCCGATCGCCACAGGATTGGGCGCAGTCGGCGGCAGTGTAGCCGGTGCGGCCATTGGTAATTCTGTTGGGGGAAAGGTTGGTGCTGCCATTGGTAGCATTGCAGGAGCGATCGCGGGTGGTATTGCCGGCAATGCGGTGGCTGATGTTGCTTCAGAGGCGATCGCCGAAATTCAGCCTGCGAGCGGGTTAGGTTTAGGCGCGAATGCTAAGCCAGTTGAATTGCCCAAACATTACAATTGGGAAGAATTACAAGCACTCTCAAAACCGCAAGGGTAGAGTTTGGGCAAAGAAATAGAACTACCACAGATAAACCAGCGAGAACAAAACAATCCAAATCACATCAACAAAGTGCCAAAACAAAGAAGCTGCACTCACGCCGAAGTGACCGGCATTGTAATTGCCCGGAATGAAAGAACGCACAAGCATAATTAGCTGCAAGATAATCCCGACAAAAACGTGCAAACCGTGAAACCCCGTCAGCAGATAAAATGTCGCGCCAAATAACCCCGTCGTCAGCCCAAAAGATAGGTGGTTCCACTCGATCGCCTGATTAACTAAAAAGTAAGTTCCCATCAAGGATGCCAGCAGCCAAAGCAAGCGAAATTGCGCCAGTTTCCGGCGATCGAGGGCGCGTTCGGCAAAGTAAATGACAAAACTGCTGGAAACCAGTACCGCCGTGCTAATTGCAGGTTTAAGCACCTCTAATTTCGGGACACCAGGAGGCAGCCAGTTGGGAGTTGTCTGCCGCAAGATGATGTAAGCCGCGAAAAAACTGAGGAAGACCATGCTCTCCGAAAGCAAGAACGCGGTAAAGCCAAACATCGCGTTTCCGTGTTCTTGAGAATTTTGCTTGCTTCCTTTGGGCGAGGAGTGGCGCGATCGCCCTGAATGCGTAGGATTTGCCATAAGTAACTCTTTCAGGATGGAAATTGCAGCTATTCTTGAGCAGAAGCCTGGGCGATCGGATCTGGAGAATCGACGTAGTGGTAAGGCGGCAAAGTCACAACCGGAATCTGGGCAAAATTCTCAACAGGCGGCGGCGAAGAAACCGTCCACTCCAACCCCGTAGCGTGCCAAGGATTATTAGTGGCTTTCGGGCCCTGCAACGCGGAAACCACCATATTGACGATAAAAGGCAGCGTCGCCACCCCCAGCAGAAATCCCCCCAAACTGGCAATAACGTTCAACCCTTGGTATTGCGGGTCATAGGAGGCAACTCGGCGCACCATCCCCTGCAAGCCCAACGGGTGCATCGGAAAGAAAGTGAGATTAGCCCCGATAAAAGTCAGCCAGAAGTGGATTTTACCCCAGCCCTCGGCATACATCCGCCCCGTCATTTTGGGAAACCAGTAGTAAATTGCTCCAAAAATCGCAATTGTTACAGTGTTGAAGACAATGTAGTGGAAGTGACCGACTACGAAATATGTGTTATTTACGTGCAGGTCAAACGGCACTGCCCCCAGCATGACACCAGTGATGCCACCGAAAAGAAACATCACCACACCTCCCAAGGCAAACAACATCGGCGTTTGTAGGTGCAGCTTTCCGCCCCAGACAGTAGCAGTCCAAGCGAATACCTTGACACCAGTCGGTACGGCCACCAACATCGTGGAGAACATGAACAACATCCGCATCCAGCCAGGGGTGCCGCTGGCAAACAGGTGGTGTACCCAGACGAATATGCTGACTAGAGAAATGGCAAAGGATGCGATCGCGACTGATTTATAGCCAAACAAAGGGTTGCGGGAAAAAGCCGGCAGTATCTCCGAGAAGATGCCAAAGGCAGGCAGCGCCATCACGTAAACTGCTGGGTGTGAGTAAAACCAGAATAAGTGCTGATAAAGAATCGGACTGCCATCGTTAAAGGGATCGAAAAAGGTTGTCCCCAGCGCCAAATCGAAAAACAGCAGCACCGCAGCCGCAGTGAGGGCAGGCAGGCAAAACAGTTGCAGCAACTGAGCACTCAAAACCGTCCAGACGAAGATGGGCATCCGAAACCACGTCATGCCCGGTGCCCGCATCCTGAGTATGGTCGTCACGAAGTTAACTCCCCCCATAATCGACGAGATGCCCAGCAGCGCGATACTCAAAAGCCAGATCAGTTGACCGTTGATTAAATGACCCGACGGGTTCTGGATACTAACCGGCGGGTAAGACCACCAGCCAGCCTGGGCGGTACCGCTGGGCAGGAAAAAGCTCGACAGCAGTAACAAACCCGCCGGGGGAACTATCCAGAAGGAGATGGCATTGAGGAGAGGAAACGCCATGTCCCGCGCCCCAATCATCAGCGGTATTAGATAGTTAGCTAGACCCACCAGACACGGGAACACCCACAGGAAGATCATCATCGTGCCGTGCATCGTGAACAAGCCATTGTAGAGGGGGCGATCGACTAGATTTAATTGCGGTTGGATCAGTTCGGCGCGAATAATCATCGAGAATAAACCCGCGATCAGGAAGAAGATAAAGGCAGTGATTAGGTATTGAATGCCGATAACTTTGTGATCTTTACTGAATCTGAGGTAGCGCCCCCAACCAATCGGATTTTCAGTGCGCTCGCTTTCAGAATTATTACCACCGGCAATGTTTTCAATCGAGTTATTTGTCATCTTTCAGTTGTTAATTATTAATAAACAGGAAATTTGGTTTTTTGCCGATGGTTCGATCAGTTGGGATGATTTACAACAGGAGGCGGAGCCGGCAAAACAGTCGGCCAGAAACTACCTCTGGCTTTCTGGACTTGGTTTGTGTGTTCAGAAACCGCCTGATTGCTTGCAGGAGTTGGCGATTGTGCCGCAGCTTGGGCCAGCCAGCGATCGTAAGCTTCCGGGGATTCAACGTACACATCCGCCTGCATCAATGCAAAGTAAGTGCCGCTGAATTGAGAATCCCTCAACCGATATTTGCCTTCTCGGATCGGCGCGAACACAAAGTTAAGAGTGCGGTTAGGGATGATGTCTTGCTTGATGCGGAACTCAGGAACATAAAAACCGTGAATAACATCCTGCGATTGCAAGGTCAGCCGCACATTTTGATTAACTGGCAGGTGCAATTCTGTACTGGTAACATTCCGGCGCGGATAGCGGAAAGACCAAGACCACTGTTTAGAAATTACCTCAATTTCTTCAGTAACTGGTTTAGAATTGTTGTTGTTTTCACTGGGTTTATTGGCGGCATAAACAGGTTGTTCTAGAGGCAGGTGCAAGTGTGCGATCGGTGTCAAACCCTGGATGTTGATTTGCTGATAAATGATGTAGCTTTGAGCCGCAATCCACAACACTAACAGCACCGGAACAACTACCCAAAGAAGCTCGATTTTCCAATTTCCCCTCGCAGGATGACCGTGGCTGAAGTCTCCTTTCTGTGCCCGGGAAGTGAGGATAGAATAGAGGATAATGGCAACAATTCCCACAAAAATAAACGCTCCGATCGACACCAGGAAGCTAAACAGATTGTCAACTTGTTTCGCTTCTGCTGTTCCCTGACTGGGCATCCAAGAATAGGCCTGCTGTCCCACCCAGTGGCTGGCGACTATATCCACGGCGATCGCAATAGCTAATAGCAAGGCCTTAAAAACTTTCATCAGAAAAACGGGTAGAAACCTTAAAGATGCGTATTCTAACTGAAAACAGTTAATTTGTTTACCTATTTACTTGAGCGCAGAACTAGGATTCCCCCCCTGTCGGAGCAAACCCGCAGCGGTATTGTGAATCCCAAACTGGTCTCCCAGATGTGCTCCCAGCGTCCCGTGAACGAATAGGAAACCCAGCATGACCACGCCTGCTAGCAAATAGCTCCACTGTACTTGCCTGGTGGCTTCCGGGCGCCAGCGGTAGCGCTGAAACCCCCTCCACACAGTCATGGCAACGATCGCCCCCAACAGCAAAACTCCGCCCAAACCGTGCAAGATCATCGTTGGAGCTGCTCCCAATCCCCACGCGCTCTTGACATTCGCTGCCGGATCTGCGAGCATAATCTCGAAAAAGCCCGCTGCTACAGTAAAAAATGTGACGATCGCACTGGCGACCAAATTGTACCAGCCCACATCATAAAAGCTCGATCGGATTGCAGGGAGAGCCAAAAATTTAAAGATTGGTCTTTCTAAGGGAAAAAGATTTCCTGCTATATCAAATAAGATCGCAATGATAAACAAACCCAGCGTGAAATGCACAAAATTCGGATGAATTGGCACTTCGTAGGGTAGTCTATTTGCACCTAGCTTGAACCCCAACTGATCGACAAGTTGCTGCACAAGTTGGGAGTTCATTGTAAAATTCCTCTTTTCGTCGCTTCAACGATCGGTTCTACGTGCAACCCGTACACCCAAACCAGCCGAGTTCCCAAATATGTTTGGAAGAAAACCAAGCAGCTCAAAAATGTTGCCGCACCCAGATAAGCAGCCGGTACTTTCAAGGGGTCGCGCCTGCGAATTACGAAGCGCCAACCTGCAATAGCTGCAAGGACTGCCGCCAGCAACCAACCAGTAATTGTGTGCAAATCTAGTACAGGCTTAGCTACCTCATAAGGTTGCGCCAAACCAGCTTCAAATTGACCGAAAATGACAGCTAGAAAGATAGAAACCGCGGCGACAAACAAATTCCAAAAACTCACCTCAAACAAGCGGTGATTGCGGGTAAAATAGCCAGTAACGTCGCAGAAAAACGAGAAAAACACCATCGCAATTACAAAGTGAACAATAATCGGATGGATCGGATCGGGGTAAGGTAGATTTTCGCTATTGAGAGGTAGAGCCGGCATTACTTTATCCTTACGGCATCAAGGCGTTACCGTTACTTTATATAGCAACGCCCAAATTTAGTTGGTCTTGCTAATAACTATTCCCTTATAATTACCACTTTGATATCTATCTAAAGATTGATTTAGTGCGTCTAAATCATTCATGCAATTGTACCGCGAACAAGATGGTCACACTACAATGCCCACAACTCATTGAAACGTGCTATGTAAAACAAAATTGTATCAGTTTCATGGCTTTTTACTAACTTGCTGAATCAGTTTTGCTACCAGTGCAGTCCATCCCGTCTGGTGGGACGCGCCCAATCCTGCACCATTGTCGCCGTGAAAGTATTCATGAAACAAAATCATGTCGCGCCATTGAGGATCGTTTTGAAACTTCTCTAAACTGCCATAAACAGGTCTTTTACCATCTTTTCCCCTCATAAAAATGCTGTTTAGCCGCTGCTCTAGTTGCAAGGCAACTTCCCATAAATTAAGCATAACTCCAGAGCCTGTAGGAAATTCTACTTGGAAATCATCGCCGAAATAATGGTAGTATTTTTGCAACGATTCAATTAATAAGAAATTTAAGGGAAACCAGATCGGGCCGCGCCAGTTAGAATTGCCACCAAATTGCCCAGTCGTAGACTCAGCCGGCTCATAGTCTACCTGATATTTAGTGCCATCCCACTCAAAAATAAATGGATGTTCTAAGTGATAGCGAGAGATGGAGCGGATGCCGTAGGGCGAGAGAAATTCGTTTTCATCAAACAGCCTTTTGAGGACGCGCTGCAATGCTTCGGGGGTGACAATTGAAAGCAGCCGCCGCTGACCGACTCCTTTAATTTCCATACTAGCAATATTCTTGGCGAGTTCCGGGCGGTTCTTGAAAAACCAATCGATTTGCTCTTTAAGTCCCGGCACTGTTTCTAATAAGTCAGCTTCCAGAGTATCGACAGCAAATAGCAGCGTCATCCCCACCATTGAACGGACTTTTAGCAAGCAACATTGACCGTTAGGCTGGGACAGAGCATCGTAGTAAAATCCATCTTCATCGTCCCATAAAGCAATTTGTTCGGGGCCGACATGGTTAACAGCATCAGCTATATAGAGGAAGTGTTCAAAAAATTTGAGCGCCATATCCGAGTAAACTCGATCTTCCCTGGCAAGTTCTAAGGCGATCGCTAACATATTCAGTGCAAACATTCCCATCCAAGCAGTCCCGTCTGCTTGTTCTAAATAGCCGCCAGTTGGCAAGGGTTTGCTGCGGTCAAATACCCCAATATTATCTAAACCTAAAAAGCCGCCTTGAAAAAGGTTTGCACCTTGAGGATCTTTGCGGTTTACCCACCAAATAAAATTGAGCAGCAATCTGTGAAACATCCGTTCGAGGAAGTCGCGATCGCCTTTACCTACTCGCTTTTGTTCAATTTTATAAACTCGCCATGCCGCCCAAGCTTGCACGGGTGGATTGACATCTCCAAATGCCCATTCATAAGCTGGAATTTGACCATTTGGGTGCATATACCACTCGCGAGTTAGCAGTAGCAATTGCCGCTTGGCAAAGTCAGCATCAATTAAAGCGAGCGGAATGCAGTGAAATGCCAAATCCCAGGCTGCAAACCAAGGATATTCCCATTTATCAGGCATGGAAATGACTTCTTCTGCATATAAATTTCGCCAGTCAGCATTGCGACTATTTAAACGCTGAGCTGATGGTGTGGGTTCTGCGCGATCGCCTTGCAACCAAGTGCGAACATCGTAGGCATAAAATTGTTTACTCCACAATAATCCCGCAAAGGCTTGACGCTGTACGTTGCGGACATCTTCATCAAGATTTGGAGTCAGCGAGTCATAAAATTCATCGGCTTCTTTTTCCCTTTGAATGAATGTTTCCGCAAACTCTTGGCTAAAAGGAGTATCGGTGTAAGAATCAGTAAATCTGAGTTCGATAACTGCCGTTTCTCCTCGACCGATTTCTAGGTGATAGTGGGCAGCCGCTTTCGTGCCAATCTGAGCAGGATTTACAGCATCTTTGCGATTGTGAACTATTAATTCGTGGAAAGCATCTTTAACGTAAGGTGAGGTATTGGGGACACTGTAGAGACGCTGTAGATTAGTCTCATTTTCTGTAAATAACAAGGGGGGACGACCTTGACAAAACAGCCAGCGATCGCCATATTTTTGATGTTGAGCTTTAATAATTCCATCGGCTGCTTGAGAAACCAGCGCTTGTTTTTCGCTACCCGTCCACGACCAAGTATTGCGAAACCATAAAGTCGGCAATAAGTCAAGGGTTGCTGTTTCCGAACCTCGGTTAGTGGCGCTGATGCGAATGCAAATATCTTCTGGGGAGGCTTTGGCATATTCAGCAACGATATCGAAGTAGCGATCGCCCTCAAAAATTCCTGTATCCAGCAACTCAAATTCTGGTTGAGATTTGTTGCGCCTCGCATTTTCCTCAACCAACAAAGTATAAGGATATTCTTGCTGCGGATATTTGTACAGCCAGCGCATATAAGAATGAGTTGGCGTATTGTCTAAATAAAAGTAGTATTCTTTGACATCCTCTCCGTGATTTCCTTGACTGTTCGTAAGCCCAAAAAAACGCTCTTTCAAAATGGGATCTTTGCCGTTCCACAGTGCGAGGGCGAAACAAATTTGACCGTGGCGATCGCAAAATCCCCCTAACCCGTCTTCACCCCAGCGATAGGCGCGCGATCGCGCCATATCGTGAGGGAAATACTCCCAAGCCGTACCGTAGGGCGAATAATCTTCGCGGACTGTTCCCCACTGGCGATCGCTTAAATAAGATCCCCAGCGGTTCCAGTGGGCTGTCATTTCAGCATTTTCTTGAATTCGTTTCTGTTCAGCATCCATTGCAGTTATCCGAGAATATTTCAGATTGCAGAATCTAGATTAGCCGCCTGTGGCAAATCCTGGATACAACGTCATTCCACCATCCACAAACAACGTCGCACCGCAAACATAATCCGAGTCATCAGAAGCCAGCCAAACAGCAGTTTTAGCGATATCTTCTACTTCCCCTACTCGACCGTAAGGAATCAGCTTTAATAACTTTGCTTCGGCTTCTGGCGTCTCCCATGCTGATTTATTGATGGGGGTTTTGATGGCCCCTGGCGCAATACTATTGACTCGGATTCTATGGGGTGCGAGTTCTTGAGCCATACTCCGCATCATCATATTAATACCGCCTTTACTAGCAGCATAGTTGACGTGGCCGGCCCAAGGAATGACCTCATGTACTGAACTCATGCAAATAATTTTCCCAGCAGCCGATGAAATATGGGGTTGTACGCCCCGCCGCATAAATTCTTTGGCAGCTTCGCGGGCACATAAAAACTGTCCCGTTAGATTGACTCCAATCACCAGGTTCCAATGATCGATAGTCATGTCTACGAGGGGCGAATCTTTTTGCAGACCTGCGTTATTAACCAGAATGTCGATCGTACCAAATTCCTTGAACATCTGGCTGAACATAGCCTTAACTTCGTCTTCCTTGCTGACATCGGCACCAAGAGCGATCGCTTCTGCGCCCGCAGCCTTAATGTCAGCCACAATTTTCTGCGCTTCTTCAGCTTCCGAGTGGTAATTAACTGCAACAGATGCACCCGCTGAAGCTAGAGAACGGGCGATCGCTTCGCCGATACCAGAACTTGCGCCCGTTACAAGAGCTTTTTGGCCTTTCAGAAGCTCAGGGGAAAAGCTCATAATTTTTTCTCCGTTATTTTTTTATTTTACACTTATAGAGATTTTACTTGTCAAATTGATAACAATTTTGTGTCAAAGTTCTGACCAAACTAGCTACTAGAGATTTATTTCCTTCAAAGTCTTGCTAATTCTAGCGTCTAGTCATTGGGAATACAAATATATTTCTATCTTAAGAATTATATTTGTTAAATTTATCTCTTTCTTAAGATAGATACTTTTGAATAATTATTACCTATAACTTGAAGTTAGTTAGAATATATAGCCTTTCGAGTTCTCTTAGGAGGTACTATAGGGCATAGGGCCTAGGGCATACCTCACTTTTTTGACAACCGCTGTAGTTGCATTTTTATATAATTGAGGAGCAAATAATAAGGGTGTTAGAATAAAAAAATGGTTAACAAACGGTTTATATGCGACTTAATAAAACCGCTTGTAAGGCGCAAAATTTTGGTTTTAAAAGCAGTGAATGGATTAATAAAATCCTCCGTCCATACCGAGACAACAATTTTCTTAGGTATGTCAATAATTATCAAGCTTAACGAACAGTATTATGAACAACACAATCTATCAAACTGTAATTGTAGGTGGCGGCTTTGCGGGGCTATTTACAGCTTTGCACTTGAGCCATCAACACTATCCCCGTTCTGTAATTTTGATAGAAAAAGAGGATCGCTTTTGCTTTAAGCCGTTACTTTATGAATATTTTAGCGGAGAGATGGGTGCAGAAGAAGTTTGGCCGCGCTATGATGAATTGCTAAAAGGTAGCGGTGTAATCTTTGTTAAAGATGCCGTTCAATCCATTGATTTGCACGGGCGCGAAGTGAAAGTAACATCGGGGGATTCTTACAATTACAGCAATTTAGTTTTAGCTTTAGGCAGCGTTACAGGATATTTTGGTATAGAGGGAGCTCAAGAAAATGCGTTCCCTTTCCGTACCGGAGAAGATGCGATCGCCATTGATAAACACCTACGCGATTGCTTCCAGCAAGCTCTTCAGATTCCAGATGCAGAACAGCGTCGCAAATTCCTGACAGTCACCGTAGTAGGTGCTGGACCTTCCGGTGTGGAAATGGCAGGTACATTAGGCGATTTACTACCTAATTGGTTTGCTGCAATGGGTGGCAATCCAGCAGAAGTACGGGTCGTTTTACTCAATCACGGCAAGGAAATTCTTGACAGCGATATTAATAGTCACCTGCGCGAAATTGCGAAAAAGGCTCTGCAAAAGCGCACTGTACCCGTAGAATTTATTATGGAGGCAAAAGCGACTGCTATTCGCGTCAACGAAGTTGAATATAAGCGCCAGGAACAGATAGAAACTTTACCTACATCTACAGTAATTTGGACGACAGGAACTAACATTAACTCGCTCATTAAAGGTTTAGCAATTTCTGAGGAAAGCCGAGACAAACACGGCAACCCTTTAGTGAACCCTACACTACAACTGCTAGATTTTCCCGAAGTTTTTGCGGCAGGAGATTGTGCAACAGTTCAAGGCAATTCTTTACCTGCCACCGCTCAAGTTGCTTATCAGCAGGGAGCTGCAATTGCTCACAATTTGAAAGCTCTCGCTTTAGGAAATAGCCTAAAACCTGCTGAAGTTAACCTGCGGGGAACGCTGCTAAAACTCGGGATAGAAGAAAGCGTGGCTAACATTTACAATAGCATTGAAGTTGCCGGAGAAGTCGGTCACTTAATCCGCCAAGGTACTTATTTAGAGTTATTACCTACTCCAATTCATAATTTTAAAGTAACAACGGAATGGTTAAAAGATGAAATTTTTGAGCAGCACTTGCACCCGATTCAGACTGGGGAGGTTATTAAATGGGTCGGCGGTGCAGTAGTCGGTCTTGTCGTCGCCCGAAAATTGATTCAAATGTTAGGAGATAGCAAAGATAAGATAGATACTTAAGGGCTAAAGTGCATAAAAATAGTGAAAAAGATTAATTGGTTAGCCGTGATTAGAAGCGCTATAGTTAGCTAGTTCGGAGGTCAGTAAAATTCGGTGTCCGTTAGGATCTTTGACCAGACAACTTTGGCGATAATAACTGGCATTATCTGAGAAATGCACAAGTCGTGGGGAGACAAACTCAACGCCATTTTGTCGCAATTTTTCCAATAGTTGCTCGAGATCGTTAACAATTAGTTCCACTTGCATATTGGCAATATCGCAACTTTTCCAATCCCTCGGTATGGGGCGGCCTTTTGGAGTAACTAAATAGTCTAATAGTTCAATTCCTAAACCGCCTTGAATCGGCCGCAGTGCGGTAATCTTGACTTTAGCTTCTGGCAAATTATCGAGGTGAACTTGCGTTTCCCCTTGGTTGAGGCTGCCTCCATCAACTTGCATTCCCAGTAAGTCGCGGTAAAACTGGAGACTTTGCTCGGTGTTGCTAATCGCGATCGCACTGTGATCGATTCCTAAAAAGGAGCGATCGCTCTTTTGATGCCACTTTTCTTGTCCTTTGTCGGGAGGAAACCAAATTAGCTCTAAATTGTGGCCGTCAATGTCTTTAAATTTAAAAGCTCGCACGCCAGCAGCTTCTTTATTTTCAGGCGGTATTGTCTGCGGTTGAGTGGAGATGGGGTCAATAGGAAAAGAGCACAGGTGTGCATAGGCGCGATCGATGTCACTGACCACAATTGCCAGGTGTTGAAACCACAAATCATTACTTTGCGAATCTTTTGGGATGGGTTTTCCCTCAACGTTAAGATACTCCATCAGCTCAATCAGTTCATTTCCAAGCTGCAAAGTAACAATGCGGATTTTTGCCCCATCAACGCCTTCGAGATCGCTGTAATTTTGCCCTTCAACCGTAATATCCGAAACAGGTTCAAACGAGAGGGCTTTCGTATAGAAATCCTTGGAGCGATCGGCATCTGTCACAGTCAATCCAATGGCTCGGATTTTTTGCACTTGTATAGAGGGGTTATTCATAAACTTGGTAGTGCTTTATCTAAATTTTTGGTAGCCCCGAGCGGAGCCAAATGCGAAAAAATTTTGGGAAAATTTCCCAAGTGCTCGTCATTAGGCTGCGTTTGCTCCGGCTCAAGTCTAGATGTGCTGATGAATACAAAAGCACTTATCCTAACCACGAGGGGTTCATGGCGGTACTATCAAATTGGTTGGTAGTTTTATACAATTCGTATTGCCCTTTTGCCGCCGCCTCGCGAGTGCGATTCAGCATTGCTGCAACTTGCGATCGATCCATCGGCTTAAACGTGCGAGCGGCCTCAAAGGCTTGATCGAGGAGCTGCATACTATCAATGCCAGTAATCACGACTGAAGTAGGTAGATTCATCGCATAGTGGAGACATTCGATCGGGCTTACTGTATTGCTTCTAAGAACGTAAGGGTCGCCCATAGATTTCATCCCCAATACACCTATTTGGTTCTTCACCAGCACTGGTAGAACTTGTTGCTCAAAACTTCTAAAATGAGCGTCCATCACGTTCAGTGGCATCTGTACCGCGTCAAAACGGAAATTGTTTTGAGCGGCAATTTCCAGCACTCGTAGATGAACCAAAGGGTCTTTGTGCCCTGTAAACCCGATGTAGCGAATCTTGCCCGCCTTCTGCGCTTCTACTACGGCCTCCATAGCCCCGCCGGGAGCAAAAATGCGATCGGGGTCTTCCATCCGAATAATTTCGTGATGCTGCATCAGGTCGATGCGATCGGTCTGCAACGCCTTCAGCGACTCATCAATCTGCATCATGGCAGCGCCCTTAGTGCGGCCGTCAATTTTGGTCATCAGAAACACCTTTTGCCGGTAGCCATCCTTCAGCGCTTGCCCCATCCATCGGTGGCTGCGTCCGTTGTGATAATCCCAGGAGTTGTCCATGAAATTGATGCCGCGGTCGATCGCACTGCGGATCAGCTTGATACTTTCTTGCTCCTCTCGAAGGCGTCCGATATGGTGTCCCCCCAAGCCAATTGCAGACACTCGCTCTCCTGTGCGTCCCAGCGTCCTGTAACTCATCTCGCCGCTTTGAGTTTGAC
Organism: Microcoleus sp. Pol14D4; assembly: GCF_036701245.1. Taxonomy (NCBI): domain Bacteria; kingdom Bacillati; phylum Cyanobacteriota; class Cyanophyceae; order Oscillatoriales; family Microcoleaceae; genus Microcoleus; species Microcoleus sp. Pol14D4. Next base: position 44,948 of record NZ_JAUBQM010000012.1, on the reverse strand, counting down.
CTTGGGCAACTGCACTTTCAGCGTATACTTGAGCCGGTTCATCTTGAGCTAACAAAGGTTTGAAAAACCCTTCGGAAGCTGCCAGCCCTGCTGCAACCAAACCCGAAGCAGAAGTTACTTTTAACAAATTGCGTCTGCTGATACCCATAAATGTCTCCTTTAAGAAATAACTAGGACTTACTCACAGTATTAGATGAACCGATGCAAAAAACCTCTATCAAAGTAGGTCACAGAAATAATCCTAAAGAGCTAGAAAGAATCTTTTCTCTAGCCTTTTTCAGATGTGCGTGAGTTATCCAACTGTCTAAAGGAATAAATCACTGCTTAGTCTCCATGTGTTCGGGAATACAAAAGCCCTAATGCAAAGTGTTTAAAACACATAGAAATATAGAATTTTGCACAATGTCTTGTGTAACTTGTGGTTGTATAGTCCGTGTGGAAGTTAGCCCGACATAGCTTCCAAAGCGATGGTCATATCTCCAGTGCAATAATGGTTTGTCTAACATCTCAGTTTTTACCGAGTTGACAGACGTTTATGCTTCTGATTGATATTCCGTTCAATCGCTTTCTACTCTGCAAAGAAATTTGTATTTTAAAAATTAATATTAGCCCTCATGTCGGTTCGGATCGTTTGCCGTTAATTACAGATTTGGTCATTTGAAGGCAGGATTCGATATTTTCTAACAAATTATTGATTAACTGGATCTGGTAGTGCTGAATATTTGTCTGTAGCGGCTCTTTGCTGTCTTGAAAACAGATTACTTTTCCGGCGATTTCCTTGTAGTGTTGCAGCATGGAAAAAGTATCGGTGCTGAAGCGAGCGAGATAGTTTTTAGCAGCCTCGCTGCAAATTTCCTTTACTTGATTGAGATAAGCTTCTGACGATTCAGCCGGCTTTTCATACCCAGTTCTTTTATTCAAAATATAGCTAGCACCGCCAACTACTGCGGCTCCCACAGGCCCGCCCAACAGCCAACCTAAGCCGGTGGCGATCGCCACTGGAGCCACTTCGCTGTCGATCGACTTTTGAGCTGGAGGTGGCGGCGGTTCCGGTAAACTGACTTGCGGGGATGGAGGAAAGGAAATCAAAAGTGCGATCGGCTGTTCTTTCTCAAAGAATTCGCAAGCTTTATTTACCCATTCTGCGATGGTTTGCTGCTGATGTAAGACCTCTCGCTCAAATTTTAGCTTCCACGCATCAAAACTCCCTTCCTGGAGCGACAGCGCCATTTCCGATTGATAACGCTGCAAAAGTGTGGGCTGGTAAAGCCACATCTCGAAGTCAGAAACGCTGGCGTGAAAGCCTTTTGATATCAGTTTTTCAGCTTTTTGTTTAATTTCAATTTTGTCTTTGTGCTTTTTTTGAGCTGCGGCTATTTCTGCGGTGACAGTTTCAGATTTCGCTCGGAGAGATTGGCAAATTTTAGTAGCTATAGCTTCAATTCTGGGCAACTTAACTGCTAGTTGTTCCTGTTGAGCTGCCACAATACTTTGCAAAGCCGATTCAAACGCGGCAATTCCTGTAGTTTGGGCGGCCGCCACATCTCCTTTCAGCCTCGCCCTCAAAGCCGGCAAAGCATCGACGCGGTAGATATTGCTGATATTGTTCGGCAAGTTCGAGCGAAAACTTTCGGCAACAAACAACAACCGATTGTAGACTTGTTTTTGTTCGTCTGGTTCGAGTAGATTGAGAAAATTGGCAACAAAGACTACAGTGTTGATGTGGCGATCGCTCAACCAATCTCTTAAGTTCTCCCGTTCCCCTAAAGTCATCAATTTGCGAGCATCTAAAACCTGCACAACCAAATCAGCCGTTAGCAATTTATCCCGAACCAAATTATCCTGTTCTTCCCGGTCATTGGTTCCCGGCAAATCCAGCAATTCCACACCCGTTTTCAGGAATGGATGGGGACAGTAAACATTAACAGCGGCCACATCATCCCGCATTTGTCTCGCGTCGTCAAGGATGGCATAGCGTTTCAAAACATCAGTCCCCGGTTCGCTAACTTCCGTGCCGTCTTTCAGGGTAATTTTTGCGCGCAATTCCTGGCCGTAGTTGACATAAATGGCAGCACCTGTAGTCGGCACTAGGTCGATCGGCAAAGCACGATTTCCCACCAAAGCATTGAGCAAAGTTGACTTGCCGTAATTAAACGGGCCAAAGACAGCAATTTGAAAAGTTGGTTTGGCGAGATAATCGCAGATTGAGGTGGTATCTCGATACAGTTGGGAGTTTTTATCCAGTTCGAGAATACCGAGTGCTGATTTGAGATAGTCGGTCAGGTTTTGATAAATTTCGGGTTGTTGCATATTGCTGTTTTATTTCATTTAGCGGATGCTAGGAAAGCTTGATATAGCGATTCAATACTCTGCGACTCGGCAGAAACATCAGCCTCCAATTTTTTCAACCGCTCAGATTCAGCCTGAAAATTAATCTCGCGAGATTCCTTTTGTTCCAGCAAATTATCTAACTCAGCTTTCCGAGAATTAATATCGGCATTCATGCGATCGCCCACTTCCCGCCCGTAAACATCAAAACACTCTTTCACAGCATCGTGAATCGGCTGCCACTGCTCTTGAGCCACCTGCGGCAGATATTTCACCAGCTCTTTTTTCGCAGCTTTCACCAACTCTTTGCGAGCTCCGTCTGCTTGCAAAAACCCAACACCCATCCCCAATAAAGCCAAGTACAGCGGTCCCAAAACAATCCCCGTCAAACTAGCAAGAATCGTACTAACGCTTAACACAGTGATTAAATTAAGCAGGATATTTTTCCAATCAAAACCCGCTCCTGCCATTGCTACGCCCGCCAGATTTCCGGTCGTTAAGGAGAACAATCCCATCGCCCATTTTGCCCAAGCTGGCGAGTTATCTTCGTTCGAGTTGCTGACTGCTGCTGGTATTTTTTGCCCGGTCAGTTTTTCTGTGATTTTTTCAGTCACTTTCGTGTAAGATGCTCCGTAATTTGCCGCACTTTGCGATAGCTGTGAAAAGGCAGAATTCATCTCTTGTTCTGCTGTGAGAGTCCAAGCTGCTAATTTGTCGTTGATGTACTGTTCTAATGCTCGTTTTAGCGATGCTTCAAAGGCTTCTCGCTTGCCTTGGCTGAAGAAATCCAGAAATTTTAGATCCGGTTGATACCGCAAAAAGTCAGTTTCAAAGGTATTTTCTAAGTTGAGAACATAGGCGCGGAAAGAATCTGCGATCGCCCACGATTTACTATCTCTAACTCGGCTAATTTCTTGTTGAAACTCATCGCGAATCTGAGTCAGCTTTTTAAACTCCGGCTCAACTGAATTAATCTTTTCCTTCAACTCATTGACATCGCGATCGAGTAATGGTAATCTGCGCCCCACAGCTTCGCGGACGCGAGCAGAAATTTGACGCGCCAAAGTCCTCGCCGGACGCAATTCTGAAATCGCCCTTTCCTGCGTCAAAAAGGTATTCAGTGCCGCCATAAACTCGGGAAAACCAGTTTCTGCCAAATCCGCATCCGGGTTTTTCATCCGCAACCTGAGTGCCTTAATTGAGGTAATTGCAAACACTCGCTCGTCGTAAATATCGTGTCCTTCTGTTAAACAATATTCAGCTAAATTAGCTTGAAAAACTCGCCGCAGTTTCCCTTCGGCTTCTGCCAATTCTTCAGGATCGTCCGGGTCAATCAAACTTTCTCGCACTTGATCCCAAGCATTAATCAGAAAGAAAACGCTCAATCCGCGATTTTTGATGTAATTTTCTAAATAACGTCTTTCACCCATTGTGCAAGGCTGAGTTGCCCTGAGTACAAACAAAATAGCGTGGCAGTTGTTGATATAACCGAGGGATAATTCGTTGCGGGCTTCTGTATCGTTCAGTCCGGGACTGTCTACTATTTCTATGCCTTTTTCCAGCAAAGGTAAGGGATATTCTACTACGGCACAATCGATATCTGGAAATGCTGGTTTCTTTTCTTCTTCTAAACGTTTGGCTTCAGCGGGATCAATTGTGTAGTTTTGTTTAAAACTTTTAAAATCTAGCTGTTTGGGGCTTTTGCCGTCATTGAAATAAACGGTAACTTTTTTTTCTGAACCGTAGCGCAAAATCGTCAGCAAAGCTGTACAGGGATTTACGTCGCTGGGCAGTAAGTTTTCGCCGATTAACGCATTAAGAAAAGTGCTTTTTCCGCGTTTCATGTCGCCTAGCACTAGCAGGCGAAAAACTCCTTGGCGCAAGTTTTTACTGGCGACATTGATGTCAGCGTTGTCTGTTTCTAAACCTAGTTTTCCCGATGCTTCTCCTGCTGCTAATTCTGATAGGTTGATGGCTGTCGCGATGTTGCTGAGGCGATCTGCAATTTCTCGGCGGACGGCGGCTACGCGCTCTAAATCGTTGAGAAAATTGCTAGTTTCTACTTTAAGGTTCATGGGTATTTCCTAATATTTCCCGGCTTGGGCTTTTCAACTTCTGTCTTCTTCAATAAACATTTTGTAAGCTATCAAAGCAATGCCTCCTACTATCAGGGCGGCGGCCAGCCAAGATGCTATGCGAACTGCAACAACAACAGCAATGACAATGCCTGTAAATTGAGCTGCTGCTATAATTTTTCTTCGCCACTGTTTGAGTTTGCCCTTAGCTTGGCTGTCGGGTTCTTGGTACTTGCTTGTTAGATGTTCGGGCACTGAGCGGTCGATTTCGGCTTCTAGTTCGCGGAGCCGAAGTTCTTGTTCTCGCTTCCGCAGTTCTTGTTCTTTGTGCCGGAGTTCTCTGGCTTTTTTGTCGGGAGAATTCATAAATTTTAGCCTGTTTTCCCCTGGAAAAATGTGTTATTTATTGTCAATGTTGTGGAGCGATAAGTTCTCTACGACTGTAACTCACATTTTCCGCCGTGTCGAGAAATGTTAAGAAATTTTAAAAAGGGCGATTCCCTACGGGATAGCTACGCTTCACGACTAATTAAGCCGATCGCCCTAGGCCCTAGACTAGCGGCTGCAAATCATCAATAGCCTTCGGGCCCGATAGTAGTGCGATCGCACTCCGCTTCCGACAAATCAACCAAGCGCGATCGAAATAAGTTGCAGCCCGCTAATTGAGCTTTGCTTAACTTTGCTTTCTCCAAATTAGCTCGGCTCAAATCCGCATATCTCAAATCGGCATTTGTCAAATCTGCATTGTACAAATCCGCACCTTGCAAATTGGCTTTCTGCAAATTAGCACCTTGCAAATTGGCGTGACGCAAATTGGCTCTTGATAAGTTGGCTCTTGATAAAGTTGCTTCCGACAAGTTAGCTTGATAAAGTTGAATATCGCCCAATTCAGCATCTTGCAAATCAGTTTTATAAAGATTGGCTTGAGTCAAATTCCCGTAGGGCAAATAAGCTCGCCTCAGAACGCTACCAGAAAGATTTATTTCTGTTAAATCTGCTTGAAACAAGTTATGTTCACTTAAGTCAACGGCGTTAAAGTTTCGCTCGCCCTCAGCATACTGAGCAAGCAATTCCTCAGCGCTTAGTTTTTGCATTTTCATTCCTCATGACGACAGCTACTGCAGCCAATCCATAACAGTAATTAATGGTTATTATTCTGCGTATTTATACTTATGTCTCTTATTATGTTAAGCTTGTGTAACAACAGTCGCATTTTTTCTAAGATTTTTTTTATATTTGTAAATTTCTGCCTTGCTCAACCACTAAGCGGTTAGTAATGTCAAGATCGATCGAGAAACCAAAGCCAATCCTCTACTGAAATATGCCAGAACATCCTCTCTCCATTGCTCAGCACTACCACGAACGGACAAAATACGACCCTGAAACCATTGCCGCCAAAAGCAAACAGCTAGATTGGACAGAGCAACCTGTGCCTTTCAAAGAATATAAAATTGGAGCGTATTTTGACCTCAAGCCTTATCTAAAAGACCCCTCGGAGGATGCCGATGCCGAGTCCGATGCCGCTTGGTGGCATCGGTTATCCAGCTTGTTGCTGTGCAGCTACGGGTTGACGGCGAAAGTGCAGACGGTAGACGACAGCTACCTGTATTTGCGATCTGCACCGTCGGCGGGTGGACTCTACCCAGCAGAGGTTTATTTAATTTCCCGCGGCACTGCCCAGTTGCCGGCCGGACTGTACAACTATCAGTGCAGAACTCATTCACTTGTTCATTTTTGGGACAGTCAAGTTTGGCCGGCATTGCAAGCAGCTTGTTTCCAGTCGCCAGCGCTAGAAAGTACCCAATTGGCGATCGCCATTACCACTGTTTTTTTCCGTTCTTCTTGGCGTTACGAAGACCGAGCTTATCGGCGAATTTTTCTAGACACCGGTCATTTATTGAGCAATATCGAGTTAGCTTGCGCCGTCAACGATTACCGACCTCACCTAATTGGAGGATTCGCCGACGAAGCTGTCAATGAATTACTGTACATTGACTCGGAGCAAGAAGGAGCTATTTGTGTAGTTGCTTTAGCCGACTTGCTAGATATTGACCAAAACTTGCCTAAATTTAAAACAGCTTTGCCCGGAAACACCACCACAGATTACCCTAAAATTTCCGACGGTCAACTGTTAAAATACCTCCACAAAGCCACGCATTTAGAAGCAGACCCTACCGGATCTGACGGCTGGAAACTTGATGAAAGTGAAGGGGAATTAGAGGATAAATATAACTTTCCATTTTGTACTAAAGTTTCGACGGTGACTCCTTCGATTCCTTGGGGAGTGAACCTGGAAAGTTTAGAAAATACTATGCTAAAAAGACGTTCTACCCGTGCTTATACAGGTGCTTCTTTGAGTTTGGGGGAACTGCTAGCTATGCTCGATTTTACTTACCAGCCCCAGCACTATATCGACCAAGGGTTAGACGGTTCTCCCGACTATTTCGATCTAAGTTTGATCGAGACTTTTATTGCTGTTTCGGGAGTGAATGGGTTAGAAGAAGGCTGTTATTATTACGCTCCGAAAGCTCAAGAATTGCGGCAAATTCGGTTTAAAAATTTCCGCCGGGAATTGCATTTTTTGTGTTTGGGGCAAGACTTGGGCAGAGATGCAGGGGCGCTGTTATTTCACACGGCGGATTTGAACAGGGCTGTAGCAAAATATGGCGATCGAGTTTACCGCTATTTGCACATGGACGCGGGTCATTTGGGCCAGCGGTTGAATTTAGCAGCTATGCAACTGCGTTTGGGTGTCAGCGGTATCGCGGGCTTTTTTGACGATCGTGTTAATGACGTTCTCGGTATTCCTGCGGGTGAGGCTGTACTTTATATTACAAGTCTGGGAAGACCTCGATCGTGAGAATGAGTCACTCGATTTTAGATTTTAGATTTTAGATTTTAGATTGAAGGATTGGGCTGGCTGATTTACGGTATGAACCACTCAATCTGCCAAAAATGAAACAAGCGAGTCACTCAATCTCCTGCATTTTCAAGTGATAGCGCTAAAGTCAGCCTTGTCAACCTGCAATAGAGAGGTTTTATGTAAGTTTTACCATTGCTATTTGCCAATGCAAAACCTGCTAAATATTCTGTCCAATACTGATTCTGTCACTTCTTCCCCCGTAACTTCCCCCAATGCTTGAATTGCACCGCGCAAATCTATTGTCCAGAAATCTAAAGGCAATTTGTTGCTCATAGTCTCTGTACATTGTTCCAGAGAAATTTTAGCTTTAGTTAACGCCGCTGCTTGCCGCTGGTTGATTGCTAAATCTGAGTTGGCTGCTTGCAAATTTCCCCCGCTGACTGCATCTAAAATTGCTGTTTCTAAGTCTTCTATGCCTCGATCTAGGGCGGCGGCTGCGGTAACTATGCGGTGAGTTTCAGAGGAAAAAGGTAGTTCAGGGATGGTGTTTACTAGGTCGATTTTGTTGATAATTATAATTAGCTGGCGGTGCTTTACTTGTTCGTAAATTTCCAAATCTTCCTCTGTCCAGCCAGATTCCGCGTCAATTGTCAACAACACTAAATCGGCTTGTTTTGCGGCTGCGCGCGATCGCTCAACGCCAATTTTTTCTACCTTGTCTTCGGTTTCTCGAATGCCGGCAGTATCGAGCACCTGCACCGGAATGCCGCCCACAACTAGCTGCGACTCTACCACATCCCGCGTCGTACCTGGCAAATCCGTGACGATCGCCCGATCGCTCTTACTCCACGCATTCAACAAACTCGATTTTCCCACATTCGGCCGCCCAACAATCGCCACTTTCAAACCAGTTCTCAACAATTCTCCACGATCTGCCGTCGCCAAAATAGTTGACAATTCCTCCAAAACATGATTTATTTCCAAAGAAGTTTTAGCTTCATCTAAAGGCGGCAAATCTTCCTCAAAATCAATTCTCGCCTCAATTTCTGCCAGCACATCCAAACAAGTTGCTCTCAATTTGCGAATTGGCTGCGCTAATTTTCCTTGCAAACCAGCCAAAGCACTTTGTGCAGCAGCGGGCGATTTTGCTCCCACCAAATCTGAGATACTTTCAGCTTGAGTTAAATCAAGCCTCCCGTTCAAAAAAGCCCGCAGCGAAAACTCTCCAGGTTGCGCCAATCTCGCCCCATTTTCCAAACACAACTGCAAGACTTGCTGCACGGCCATAATACCGCCGTGACAGTGAAATTCCACCACATCTTCGCGAGTAAAAGAACGCGGTGCTTTCATGATTAGCAGCAAAGCTTCATCGACTAATTCTTGAGTTTTGGGGCGGCGGATGTGGCCGTAAAGAATGCGGTGAGACTCCCAAATTTGCCGTCCTGGGGCGCAAAACAGAGTTTCGGCAATTTTTAAGGCTGCGGAACCGGAAACTCGCACAATGCCGACGCTGCCTTGTTGGGGAACTATGGCGGTGGCGATCGCTGCGATCGTTCCTCCTTTTGTTAGTGATTCAGACATTTTTATTGTTCACACATTTAAAAGTTCTCTCAATCTCCTGTTTTTGAGTATCAGGCAATTGCTTATCGGTATTCGAGGATATAAATTTCTGGTTCGTCATTCAAAAAAATTAAATTCCCGCCCTTTTGGCCAAGCTGCACGAGTTTCTGAGTCAAAAGCCAAGGTAGATTTTTTAATCTTTTTCCTGCGATCGCTAATTGCTCGCAGGCTTCGAGACACAGGATAACTTGAATTAGCGATTCAACCAGTTGTACGTTCATTTGAGCCACCTCTGCCCCGGTTGTTAAATTATACAGTTTTCATTGAGAGGATAAACAATTTCAGCATTTTTTTTCTAAGATATTAGAAGAGCGTGGCTACACCGCTGGACTTGGCTCGCCATTCCCATCACCCGTTTGCTCAGTCAGTCGATTTGAGATTTGAGATTTGAGATTTTAGATTGACTCCACAGATCAATCGGGGATATTCAACTCTGGTCTAAAATTTGGGGAGGCTAACGACTCCTGTGGGAAAGCAACTATCCGTTTTTGGGTGGGAGTCACGGCTCGATCGAACTTAAATTACTCAGCCAAATATTTTGGCTATTCTGATTTCATGCGATAATGGAACATTGACAGGGTAGAGGGCAAAGCATGATTGGTCAACTTCTAGACAGACGTTACCGCATCATTAAAGTCACAGACTCAAGTGAGGTGGGAAAAACTTATCTAGCAGCAGATACTCACCGTCCCGGGTATCCGCAATGCACGGTTAGAGAAATGCGGCTACCCGGCACAAGTTCGCAAACTCCAGAATTAGTCAAAGTTATATTTCAAAGAAACGCAGAAATAATTGAAAAATTGGGTAAACACGACAAAATTCCCGAATTATTGGCGTATTTTGAGGAAAATCAAAGTTTATACTTAATTGAAGAATTTATTGCCGGATTACCTTTAAGTCAAGAACTAATACCCGGTCAACCTTGGGATGAAGACCAAGTAATTGGTCTGCTATCAGAAATATTAGAAATTTTGGTGTTCATACACGAGAAAGGTTTCATTCACCGCAGAATTCAACCAGACAGAGCGATTCGGCGCGAGTCAGACGGCAAATTTGTATTGGTAGACTTTAGCTTAGACAAAGAAATTAACCCGGAACTTGCTAACTGTCATTTGTTGTCGCAAACTTCACCGAATTCTGTTAAACGGCATGAGGCAAAAAAGCAGGATTTGGGGGCCCAGGAGTTATACGTGCCGATCGAGCAATTGAACGGCAACCCCCGGTACAATAGCGACCTTTACGCTCTAGGTACGATAGCTCAGCTTGCCGTGACGGGACTCTCACCCAACGAATTGAGTGCCTTAAAAAGCAACAAAAACCAAATTCCCTGGCGAAACCGGGCAACTTGTTCACCTGCCCTAGCAGATATTATCGATAGAATGGTGCGCCCCGACTGCGAGGAACGCTATCAGGAGGCCGCCGAAGTTTTAGCAGACCTCCAACAAATCGCCGTAAAATTGGAGGTTGAGCCGCCGCCAGCCACTATCATCACGCACGCTATGAGTCAACCGCGAAGACAAAGCCAAACCAAACTGCTGCTTTTGGTTGCCACAGCGGCAGCTTTAATCCTCACGGCACTGATAATTTACTTGTGGCAGAGTCAAAGTCCCGCGAGGGCAAAAGAATTGTTAGCCCGCGGCGTTACCAAGGCGCAGCAAGGTGACACAACAGGCGCGATCGCCGATTATACTCAAGCGATCGCCCTGAATGCCAGCGACGCGGAAACTTACTACAAGCGGGCAAACGCTCGCTACGACATGGGCGCAACCGAGCAAGCAATACAGGATTACACGCAAGCAATTAAAGTCAATCCTAACCACACCAAAGCTCTCTACAATCGAGGTATGGCGCGCCTCGACATCGGGGACAAGCGGGGGGCAGTGGAAGATTTCACCCAAGTAGTGCGACTCAATCCCAGCGACGGTGAGGCATACTCTCAGCGGGGTTTAGCCTACTACGATTTGGGCGACTACCGCCAGGCAATTGAAGACTACACTCAAGCAATTCGGCTCAGTCCCAACGATGCTACAGCTTACAGCAATCGGGGTTTAGCTCGATCGGCTGCAGGCGACAAAACAGGAGCAATGGCAGATTTTACTCAAGCCCTTCAAATTAGTCCCAAACAAGCTGGCGTATACTACAGTCGCGGTCGATCGCGGTTTAATCTGGCAGATTATCAAGGAGCGATGGAAGATTATACTAAGGCGATCGAATTGCAACCAGATCTCGCTGATGCTTATACCAATCGGTGCAGCGCTTACTTGAATTTGGCCACCTACGACAAAGCGATTGCAGATTGCACCGAAGGAATTCGCCTCGATCCAAAAGATGAAGCAGCTTACAACAACCGCTGCGTTGCTTATCTGAATTTAAAACAATTTCAAAAAGCCAGCGAAGATTGCAGTTTGACGATCGGACTCAACGGCAACAATCCCAAAGCCTACAGCAATCGAGGATTAGCTCGATCGGCTTCGGGAGACAAGCAGGGAGCTTTAGAAGATTTTACTCAAGCAATTCGGCTCAATCCCAGCGATGCAGTAGCTTACAGCAATCGCGGTACTATTTACTCAGAACTAAAAAATTACCCCTTAGCGGTTGAGGATTTCGCTCACTCGCTGCGGCTCAACCCCAACAATGCTAGCGCTTTTTACAGCCGAGGCCTCGTCCGCCGCCAACTAAAAGACCGTACCGGGGCGATCGAGGATTTTCAGAAAGCTGCAACCCTCTTTCTAGAACAAGGAAGAGCCGATGGTTTCCAAAACGCACAAGCACAAATCAACGACCCTAAATAAGCTATTAGTCGTCAGTCCGTCAGATGTTAAAAAAAGAAGAAAAAAGGAAGAAGGAAGAAGGAAGAAGGAAGAAGGAAGAAAACCAAATTACCAACTCCCCGTTACCAACTCCCCCTTACCAACTTCCTGTTACCAATTCCCCATTACCACCTCCCCGTTACCAATTCCCAATTCCCGATATGAACATGGTTGGTCAACTTTTAGACAGGCGTTATCGCGTAGTGCAAATTCTCAGTTCAGGAGCTTTTGGACAAACTTATTTAGCTGTCGATACTCGCCGGCCGGGCCACCCTCAATGTGTAGTCAAACAACTGCGCCCTCCCAGCAACACTTCCACAGTTCTCAAAACCGCTTACCGCTTATTTAAACAAGAAGCAGAAATATTAGAAAAGCTGGGAAAACACGATCAAATTCCATTTTTACTAGCTTATTTTGAAGAAGCCAATCAGTTCTACCTCGTCGAAGAGTTTGTACCCGGACACGCCCTAAATAGGGAAATTGTGGCCGGTCAACCTTGGCGAGAAGAACGAGTGCTGGATCTGTTGCAAGAAGTGTTACAAGTTCTCGCCTTCGTACACTCTCAGGGAGTGATTCACCGCGATGTTAATCCCTCCAACTTAATCCGCCGCAAACCAGACGGCAAATTAGTTTTAATTGACTTCGGCTCCGTTAAAGAAGTTGCAAGTCACGTCAGTGACTACGATACAGAATTTCCGCGCACCATTGCTACGGGAACTCCGGCTTATATGCCGATCGAACAATTTCAAGGCAACCCGCAATTTAGCAGTGACCTCTATGCAGTCGGGATGATGGCAGTCCAAGCTATCACTGGTTTACCCGGTACGGATTTGCCAAAATTGCAAGATCCGAGTCCTTCTCATACGGGGGAAATTGTTTGGCGAAACCGATCTCAATGTTCAGTGGGATTAGCCAATATAATTGACAAAATGGTCTGTCACCAATTTGCCAAGCGCTATCAATCTGCCGAGGAAGTTTTGGTAGCTCTCAGCAAGTTGAGACACCGCCAAGAGCCTGTGAATACGGCTCACAAGAAAAGTATTGCTCCCAGCTTAGTGTCTTCCGATCGTTTTTATTCACGTTTGGGAAGTCGATTTTGGTTGCTGATTTTGGCGGGTATAGGGGCGGTAATAGTTCTGATATTTCTATTTAGTTATTGGAGCCGACCGAATCCGATTAAAGCTAAGGAATATTACGAACAGGGAGTAGAAAAGTCTCGCAATAAAGATGCGGAGGCAGCTTTGCAGGCTTTTAATAAGTCAATTCAATTGAATCCTAAAAATGCTGAAAGTTTTTACCAGCGCGGTAATGCTAATTATGATTTAAAAAAATATCAAGAAGCAATTGCGGATTATTCTCAAGCTATCGCTCTCAATCCTAAATATGTTCCTGCTTATTTTAACCGCGGGCTAGCCCGTCACGATTTTAACGACAAGCGCGGGGCGATTGAGGATTACACTCAAGCTTTGAATCTCCAGCCCAAGGATGCTGATACATATTATGAAAGAGGAGTTACTTATTTAGAACTGCAAGACTACAAGATGGCTATTCAGGATTTTACAGAAGTAATTCGGTTGCAGCCGAACCTTGGTAAAGCTTATCATTCGCGGGGGTTGGCTCGCGCTGGGAGCGGCGATTTGCAGGGCGGGATTGGAGATTATACTGAGGCAATTAAACTTGATGCTAAGAATGTTGATGCTTTTTACAGTCGGGGGAGAGCTCGCTTTCACCTAGGAGATTATCAGGGATCTTTGGCGGATTATTCTCAGGTAATTGCGATCGATCCGAAGAGTGCAGATGCTTACGCTAATCGTTGCAGTACGCAGTTGAATTTGGGAGCGCATCAAGCGGCAATTGACGATTGCACTCAGGCAATTTCGCTGAGCGATGAGGATGGGGTTCCTTACAACAATCGCTGTATTGCTTATTTAAATTTGAAGGATTATCCAAAAGCAATTGCCGATTGCACTCAAGCGCTGAAAGTGAATCCGAATGATTATAATGCTTATAACAATCGTGCTTTAGCTCGCAGCGCAGGGGGTGACGCCCAGGGGGCGATCGCAGATTTTACAGCAGCAATAGGGTTCAATCCCAACAATGCTGAAGCTTACGCCAATCGGGCTAAGATTTATCAGGAGTTAAAGAATTACAATAGTGCGATCGCCGATTACGTGCAAGCTATTCGGATCAGTCCGAATTATGCTGCTGCTTACTACGGTAGAGGCATAGTTCGCCGCTCCTTGGGAGACAAAGCAGGAGCAATTAGCGATTTAGAAAAAGCCGGCAAAATGTTTTTAGATCAAGGACTTACCGGCGGTTACAAAGATGCACAATTTGAGATTGAAAAGCTCAAGTAGTCAGTTGTTAGTTGTTAGTTGTTAGTTGTTAGTCATCAGTCAACAGTCAACAGTTAACAGTTAACAGTTAACAGTTAACAGTCAACAATGCCCCATGCCCAATTCCCTTTAAGAATTTTGAAGTCTCTTCACCAATTCATAAAACGGTTCCCAATTATCCTCAATAGCTATGGCTTCCCAAACAGCTTCAATCGTCGGTCTCAACAGCGATTGTTCGGGATTGTGCTTCCGCAACCTGTCCGCCATTTTGTCCATATCATCCGCCGACAAACTTTGCAAAACGTGATAATAAAACTGCCGCCAAGGTGCTATCAAGTCCGCCGGTTCCGCCTCAGCAAAAATTTGACTAGCATCATCTCGCCAAGTGCGATCGAACTGTCTTCGCAATTCCCAAAAGAAATCGTGATAGGCTACTTGAGACTCCGCCAGCATTTTAATGGTCACCTTCAACAACTCATCTCCCTCCGCCTCTGGCAAATCATCAAATCCCAATCTATTTAGCATCAACTGCCGGTAAGCTGAATTATAATACTCGCCAAACTTTTCCAAAGCAGCATCCATATCAGCTTGAGGAATCGCGGCTGCTAGCGGTTGCTGGAGCTTCTCTAAATTCCCCTTACAAATAAACGGTTGATTGCCGTAACAATAAAGACCGTAATGGTCGAAATAAGCTGCTGTAAATTCCGGCTTGTAAGTTGGGATAAAAGCGAAAGGCCCGTAATCGAAACTTTCTCCAGTAATCGACATATTATCAGTATTCAGCACTGCGTGACAAAATCCTGCCGCCATCCACTGAGCAACTAATTCAGCTACTCGCTTGACTAAATTTGCATAAAATAGCGCATACTTTTCCGGCGGCGAAACACCCGCTTTACTTGCTTCTAAATGCAGTTCTGGATAGTAATATTCAATAACAAAATCTAAAAGTTTTTTAGTTAAATCCGGGCGGCGGATATAGTGCAATCTTTCAAAAGTTCCAAACCGAATGTGAGAATGACTGAAACGCACCATTACGGACGATCGCGTCGGAGATGGTTCGTCGCCCCGCCACAAAGCCTCGCCCGTTTCAACTAAACTAAAACAGCGAGATGTCCGAACTCCCAACCGGTGCAAAGCTTCGGCGGCTAAAACTTCGCGAATTCCCCCTTTGAGAGTGAGTCTACCATCAGCGTGCCGCGAGTAGGGCGTGCGGCCGGAACCTTTAGTGCCGAAGTCGTAAAGTCTGCTGTCAGTGCCGCGAACTTGGCCGTACAAAAAGCCTCTACCGTCACCTAAATTCGGGTTGTATTCGTTGAATTGATAGCCGTGGTAACGGAGTGCGAGAAAGGGACGGACACAATGAAATTTGCCGAACGCTTCGATGAAATGTTGGTCGGTTACTTGTGCGGGGTCTAAACCCAATGTCGGCAATAATTTGTCGTTGCGGAAGCGGAGAATATGCTGCGGAAAATCGGCGGCAGGGACTTCATCAAAATAGTCGCCACCGAGGGATTCGAGGGCGGGTTCGTAGTTGAGGGAAAGCAAAGGATTTGACATTTTTCTATTTTATCTTGAAATTGGCGATCGCTCCAAATTATATACGGGTAAGGTGCGGACTGCATTGGTGTCAACAATTGCCTCATACCCTTTGTCTCCCTCATTTATAGCCGAGTTCGTTCTCCATCGCATCCCACGGCTGTTTCATGCTCAAACTTTAGCTGTGCTAACATTTGAGAATGAAACATTAATGTCTTCCTCGAACGCGAAAAAATTTTACGGTCAATTTTATTGATAGGTAAATTAACCGTTTTCCTTGCTAAAAATTGGGTGGAAGGATTAAACTTTAAAAAGTTTAGTGGAATGCACCAGCTAATATACCTTTTTCCCTATTTAAAATTCGTCAACACCCCGTAAATTGCCCAAATTGCCATCGCCCGCAAATAGTGACTCGCCCGAAAAGTCCCCCCCGCCGTAATCGCTTCCGGCGTGCGAAACTGCAAGCCATTTTCATAAATCTGCTTCACCACTGCATCCGTCAATTTAAACGCTTTATCCTCCATCCCCATCTGTACCAAAAAAGCCGCCAGCCCAAAATTAATCCCAGTCCAAACTTCCAAAGGATGAGTCGCATTCGGATTTTCCGGCGAACCATTCAGCATCACGCCATTTGCCGCACCGAACTCGCCATCGTTGAACTTCAAAAAGCAAGAATCGTACACAGTTTCTAAAGCGCTGACTGCACATTCCTGCGGTACAATATCCGGCAATCCTAACAGTTTCGCGTAAAATTGACCGCACAGTTGGTCAGCCATCACCACTTCGGAATTACTCTCGCTGTCCAAACGGTAATATTGACCGTTCCACAGTTTTTCTTGATAGCTCGGTCTTGCTTGTAGCAGCCAACTGTGATATAATGCTATCTTTGATTTGGGATTAGGAATTATCTGCGGTGCTGCCTCTTCCAAGATTTCGCCGATCGCGATCGCAGCCTCCAGCGCCGCCAACCACAAACCGCCGCAATACGCACTTATCCCCCGCATTTGCCAATCATCAAACGTCTGATCGGGTGCTCCAGAATTCTCTGGAATTCCGTCCCCATCCTCATCAAAAGTTTTCAGATAAGCCAAAGCCTCAACAATTGCCGGCCAACACTCTTGCAGAAACTCACAATCTGTGCCGCCAGTCAACAGGAAATCCCGATAAACCTGCAACACAAAATCGCACGGTAAATCCTTCCACAAATTGCAATCTTGATAGCTAGTATAATTGGTTTTCTCCCAAGGATGTTCGTTAGGAGCACCCAAATCGTGTGGCGTCGCACCGACAGCTTTTCTAATAGCCGAAGCTTGATTCCAGCCAATAATTCTCGGCGTATCGTCTCCGGCTGAAATTGCCCTAGCGAACGCTAAAACTACCGACTTTTCCAAATCAGGCCACAGCATCAACAAAGCAAAAGAACCGTAAAGCCGCACGTCCAAACTTTCGTACCAGCGATAATCAATGCATTCCAAAACCGCAAATTGACCCTTGGGGTCGCGTTCGTCAGCCGCACTCCACAGAGTACCGCCATCTGTGAGGGCGTATAACTCGTTAAACAAAGCCATTTTAAAACTATCTGACAAATCTTTCCGTTCTAAAATAGGTTTTTGCCAAGCTTCAATATTTTCGCGCCAAGTATCGGAATGCTTCATTGCAGTGCGAATAATCGGCCAAGCATTTTTGCCGTTGCGGCCGAAGAAATCTGTATAGCGGCGGTAGTACCAAACTCCCGATGCAAACTCAGTAACGGGCAAATCCCAAGCTATAATAAAGGGGATTTTGCGCGTTTTTCCAGGTCGAAGAGTAAAGCGAACTGCGATCGCACAAGCCAACTGTTCTCCTGCGGCTGCGGCTGTCTCGTCTTTGTCATCCAACAAGAAACCTTCAGCAGAAAAGTTGCGCCAAATATCTTCGCCATTCCCCGCCGGGTTCCAGCGAGTTTGATAGAATACTTCTACCGCCGGATTAGTAATAGTTGCGATCGCCCACTGTCCATCCCCCTCTTGCGGTTCGTCCTCAGCAGTCAACCGCGTCATCACGCAACCGATCCGGTGAAAATCTTCCACCAACAAATTCAAATTTCCCGCACTTTCTCCCCAGCGGGATTGATAATCATAAAATGGACTGCCATCATCTCGCACCATCACTTTCGGCGACTTATTGGCATTAGTAAACCAACCGACAATATTCTCCCAAGTCAGCATGATACTGAGAGTAATCGGCGCATCTGTAGGATTGTGCGCCACCCATTCAAACATGGCAACTGGGTAACTGCTTTCCTGATAATTGTTCGGCAAAATTGGCGAAAATTGCTCGCAGGTTAATTTAGCCTCAAACACATTTTCGTAAACAAACCAACTGCGCGGATACAAAGCATGATAAGTCCCAGAAGATTGAAATTTTTCCTTCTCTTCCCTTCTTCCGTCTGCCTTCAGAATTCCATCCGTTGCATCCGTTACATAATCCGTTGCCGAACTTCCTTCTTTTGGATACCATTTCCAACTAGATAAACTGCCATCGGTAGGCGGTTCAGTGGAGAGTGCAAAAGCTTGTTTTTTACCTTGAGTTTCTTCAAAAACGCTGAACTGACAAGCGGGCAAACTGCGAAAAATGTGCTCGCCGCCGTCAATGTGCCAGAGGTTGAAGTCGCCGCGGGGCGATCGCCCGATGCAGCCGGCACCGAACCCGCCCAAAGGCATTCCGTGCCAGGGCCCGTCGTCTAGATTGCTTGCGTAGCGGACTGTATAGGGATTATCCCAACCGAGGCCGATCGGGCGTTTCCAGGCGTGCGGGGGGATGTTTGGAGTAGATGTGCGATCGTTCATGATAGGTGTTAGTGGCAAGGGCGATCGGTGCGATTCCGGCACAGCTTTAATAGTATATATAGGACTTACACAAAAAACCCAGTTTCTGATTTAGATTTTAGATTTTAGATTGCAGCAAGGCACTTTATCGGGGCAGAATATCACCTAAGCTTAGATTGACAAACTCCGCAGGTATCGTTTAACATTTAATTAGATGCTAATTTCATGTTATCATTATGATTAACCTTTCAAGAGACATACATTCTCTCACCGATTTTAAACGTAATACGACTGAGTTTGTGCAGCGGCTCAAACAAACAAAACATCCTTTAGTTCTAACTGTCAACGGGAAAGCAGAGTTAGTTATTCAGGATGCTGAATCCTATCAGAAACTTTTAGATGCAGTTGAGTTATTAGAGACTTTAAAGGGAATTAAACTGGGTTTGGCACAAATGGATCGAGGGGAAGGGCAAAAAGCGGAGGATTTTTTCAATCAACTGTTTGATAAGCTAGACAGTTAGCGATGAATCAGAAATATCAAGTCATTATCCAACCCGCAGCGCAAAAAGCGATCGAGGAATCTTATTTTTGGTTGAGTAATCATTCTTCTCAGAAGGCTAGAAATTGGTTAGAAGGCTTGTACAAAGCTATCTTATCGCTAGAAAATATGCCTTCTCGTTGTTCCTTCGCGTTTGAGAATAGTTTTTTTGAAGAAGAAATACGACAACTTGTTTACGGCAAGGGACGAAATGCCTATCGGATTCTGTTTACGATTGTTGATGATAGAGTTCAGATTATTTTTGTGCGACACGCTGCCCAAAAACCGATGATAGATGAATCCGAATAAACTCCGTCGAAGTGTCGAAACCCTGACTCCCCGTGCTTAATTCCTATATCTAGTTTGACACCCCACTTTATCGGGGAAGAATATCATCTAAGCGAAGTTGCAAGCTTTTTAACAGAGGAGAAATAATCGGTTGACCAAGGCGAAATTGTTGCTGAGTGTAATCTTGGTCAATTAGTTGGCAAACGGTGATAGTAGGTTGTTTTGGTTTACCGATAAAAGCCACACCCCCCAATCCGCGATAATCAACGATCCAATATTCTGGAATCCCTAAAATAGCATATTCTTCAACTTTTCTGGCGTAATCTGTTTCCCAGTTAG
Source organism: Microcoleus sp. Pol14D4 (assembly GCF_036701245.1). Taxonomy (NCBI): domain Bacteria; kingdom Bacillati; phylum Cyanobacteriota; class Cyanophyceae; order Oscillatoriales; family Microcoleaceae; genus Microcoleus; species Microcoleus sp. Pol14D4. The sequence continues at coordinate 25,408 of NZ_JAUBQM010000012.1, read as the reverse complement.
TGCTGACGACTTCTACCACCAATTTAATAGATCGTCCCAGCGTAATCACAGGTTCTCTTTCCCAGAGAGGTTCGCTGACAAGGGCGGTTTCATCTAACACGACAATATCGGGACGGCGGGCAGTAGCTGCATCAGAAAATGGACGGATCAAACAAGTGCGGGGAATGAACCAAGGTAGTTTTTCGGCTGCGATGGCTATGCCGATTTGAGTTGCCAGTTTACCGCTGACGGTTTCGTGTGGGCTTGTGGGTGACCTGTCAACTAATTCTCCGTCAGCGAGCTCGTAGCGGAAGTTGTCACAATATCGATCGAGGAATGTTTCAAAAGTTAAGATTTTTGGCGCGGTGTAAGCCATTGGAAACTAATAGTTTTTTGCTAAAAATCTTATTGTATCAACTAACCAAATCCCAAATCAGTTCCTTTCCCCGCGTGAACCAGAGCCAACTTTTCGTAACGCTTAGCGTGTTCCACCAACTCCGCAGCTTCTTCCTCAGAGACATCCCGGAGGCGTTTGGCAGGCACTCCCGCAACTAGCGTGTGAGGGGGAACGTCTTTGGTGACAACAGCCCCTGCACCGACGATAGAGCCTGTTCCCACCCTCACTCCATCCAGGACGATCGCCCCAATCCCGATCAGGCAGCCCCGTTCAATGTAAGCTGAGTGAATCACCGCTCGGTGTCCGACTGTCACGAAATCTTCCAAAACAGTCGGTTTTCCCGGATCGCCGTGCAGAATTGCTCCATCTTGGATATTAGTAGTTGAGCCGATCGCAATTCGCTCTACATCCGCCCGCACCACCGCCCCGTACCAGATACTAGCGCCCGCAGCCACCTCTACCCTGCCGATGACTACAGCGCCTTCAGCGACAAAAGCCGCTTGGGACAGATCTGGCCTTGGCCAATAGGAAGGAAGTGCAGACTGAGATTCGTTGAGATTGCTCATTAGTTGGTCGATCGTTATACTTCTAGCAGATTAGCTGGTTGTTGATACGGGATATAATAAAAGTATTTGGGACTTTTGCAGAGAAAATATGCTGGGACGCAAATAAATGATTGAAGTTGCCTTGCAATACCCGATGTTTGGCCCGGAAATTCAGTGTCCCCACTGTCGCCAAACAATTCCGGCTCTAACGCTAACGGATACCTATTTGTGTCCGCGTCACGGGGCATTTGAGGCAGATCCAAAAACGGGGGAACTGGTTCACCTTCAGTCTGGGCGGCACTGGCGCCGCTGGGAGAATGAATGGTATCGCCAGCACACCCACCCGGACGGGATTCGGTTTGAAATTCACGAAGCGCTCGATCGACTCTATACTCAAGGCTACCGAGCAACTCGCGTGATCGTTGCCCAACGCTATCGCGACTTAATCAGCGCTTATTTGGAACGCAGCACGCCTTGGCGCGGCCAGTCCGAATCGCCGCGGCCGAGGCTGTACGGTTTGCCTGTAGATTTTAGCCCCGATCCCCAAGAGGACCCTTGTTGGGAAGTGATTAATTTTGATTTGGAAAAAGAGCCGGGAGTTCCGATTAGATATCCCTATTTTCGGTTGTTTGAATAAGTGAAGGAAGTTCGGCAACGGATTCTGTAACGGATGTAACGGATGTAACGGATGTAACGGATGTCCATCGGAAGAAGGAAGAGGGAAGAGGGAAGAGGGAAGAAGGCTCTATTGCTTTCGCGCTAAAGATGCTGCGACCGTTTATAATTCCCAATTACGAATTTACCCTCTAAAATCTAAAATCCCAAGCCGGAATTCCTACTTCCCTTCTAAAATCTAAAATCTAAAATCTAAAATCTAAAATCGAATGCACCACGCCTCGATTCGCACTGCTAACATTCACCGGGCGATCGCCTTTTACGAACAGTTGGGATTTACTGTTAGCGATCGCTTTACCACAGGTTACACCCTAGCCTGTTGGATGGAAGGTCTTAACGGACGCATCGAACTCATTCAAATCCCGGAACCAAAACCCGCACCGGATGCTTTCGGAGACGAGCATTATGTTGGATATTATCATTTATCTTTTGATTTAACTGAAGCGACAACTGACTTGCCTAGTTGGTTGCAGTCTGTTAAAGAGCGGTTTGAGGAAGCTGCTAAAGACCAACCAAACCAGTTTCAATCTTTGAAAGTTTTATTAGAACCGACTCAACAGGCGATCGGGCAAAATGTTTACGAAGTAGCTTTTATTGCCGATACTGATGGTTTGCCTTTAGAATTTATCCGGCGGCTTAATTAGTTAATTACTAACGACTATGGATAATCATTGTCTTTCTCAATCGGAAACTTAGAATAGTTATTACTCTTAATCCCTCATAACGTTTCTTACCAACTTAACAATATTTTTATAAAATCTACTAGATTTTTAACTCAAAATCTAGTAGATTTTATTTTTGACCCTATAATATGAATATCTATTCATACGATCAGATGTAAGCAAAACCCACGAAAAACCATGCAAAAAGCCAAGTCGAGCGATTCCGGCTGCTGTAGTCACGACCACCACCACGAACACAGTCATAATCATAACCACGACGGCCACGGCCACGACCACAACCACGACCACGGGAACGGAGATTTCAACCTCAATCAAGAATTGATTCCTGTGATATTGGTTGTTGTACTATTTGTCGGCGGTTTAATTTTTGAAGAACAACTCCACAACACGCCCTATTCTATAGGTGAATATCTGGTTTTCATCCCAGCCTATCTTTTAAGCGGATGGAACGTTTTAACCTATGCGGGTCGCAACATTCTGCGAGGTCGATTTTTTGATGAAAATTTTTTAATGACTATAGCAACACTCGGCGCTGTCGCTATTCACAAACTCCCTGAAGCAGTCGGGGTGATGTTGTTTTTCAAAATCGGAGAACTTTTTCAAGAATTTGCGATCGGGCGATCGCGTCAATCGATCAAATCGCTTTTAGAAATTCGCCCAGACAGCGCCAACCTCAAGACAAATGGCGACATCAAAAAAGTTTCGCCAGAAACCGTAGCCGTCGGCGATATCATCCTTGTCAAACCGGGAGAAAAAATTCCTTTAGACGGTGAAATTATCGGAGGCAACTCTCAGATTGACACATCTGCACTCACGGGAGAATCAGTACCTCGAACGGTGAAAGTTGGAGAAACAGTTTTAGCAGGAACAATTAACCAGACAGGAGTTCTCACTGTCAAAGTTACCAAACTCTTCGGCGAATCTTCAATCTCCCGAATTCTGGAATTAGTAGAAAATGCCAGAAGCAAAAAAGCTGAAACTGAGAAATTTATCACCAAATTTGCCAGTTATTACACGCCTTTTGTCGTATTTGCATCGCTAGCAGTGGCTTTAATTCCGCCTTTGTTCATTTCAGGAGCAACTAATGCCGATCGCTTTTTATGGGTTTACCGCGCCCTTGTCTTGTTAGTGATTTCCTGTCCTTGCGGATTGGTAATTAGCATTCCTCTGGGATACTTTGGGGGAATTGGCGGTGCAGCCAAGCGCGGTATTTTGGTTAAAGGCTCGACTTTTCTAGATACCCTGACAGCAGTCAAGACAGTTGTGTTGGACAAAACAGGAACTCTGACAAAAGGAGTTTTTCAAGTAGCACAAATTGTGCCTCAGAATGGTTTTTCCCAAACAGAGTTAATGGAAATAGCGGCTAAAGTAGAATCTCAATCCAATCACCCAGTCGCGAAATCTATTCTGGAAGCTTACGGCGGAAAAGTAGATTCATCGGATGTGAAAGATTACGAAGAAATAGCGGGACATGGCATCCGAGCAAAATTAAATAATCAAATTGTGCTGGCGGGAAATGACCGTTTACTGCACCGAGAAAACATTGCTCACGATGTCTGCAATGCTGAAGGTACGATCGTGCATTTAGCGGTAGACAACCGCTATGCTGGGTATATTTTGATTGCTGACGAGCTGAAGGAAGACGCAGTACAGGCTATTCGCGACCTCAAGAAACTTGGTGTTGAGCGAATCGTGATGCTCACAGGAGATAATCAAGCTGTAGCCGATAGTGTTGCGAAAAAGCTCGGTTTAGATTCCTATTTAGCTGAGTTATTACCAGAAGGAAAAGTCGAGGCAATCGAAAAATTGATCGGTCAATCTAAAAAAGGCGATAAAATTGTCTTTGTCGGGGACGGAATTAATGATGCACCCGTGCTTGCTAGAGCTGATGTGGGCATAGCGATGGGGGGTTTGGGCTCCGATGCGGCGATCGAAACTGCCGATGTTGTAATTATGTCAGATGCACCGTCAAAGGTGGCTGAAGCCATCCAAATTGCCCGGAAAACTCACAATATTGTTTGGCAAAATATCATTTTTGCCATGTTAGTCAAAGGCATATTTATTGCTTTGGGTGCTTTTGGGTTAGCGACAATGTGGGAAGCAGTTTTTGCCGATGTTGGGGTGGCTTTAGCAGCTATTTTCAATGCGACTAGAGTTTTGAAATAGAGTATTCGCAGGGCGAGCCTTGCCCACCTTACCCCACAATTGAGACATACATTTTGAGGTCAAAAATACTATGCGTCGTCAACGTTATCAGCCCTGGATTCACCGCTATTCTCGTCCCATTACGGCAGGAATTGCCTCAATAGGGGCTGCGACTACTGCTTATCTAACAGTGGTCAAGTTATCCAACGGGACGACAGTTTGTCCGATCGAAGGCTGCGATATCGTGCTTTCGAGTCCCTATGCCTATGTCTTTGGTTTCCCTCTTTCTTTGTTCGGTTTTTTGGGCTATTTGAGCATGATAGTTTTTGCCGTAGCTCCCCTACTTGTTAATCCCGCAGAACAGAAGAGTCTCCGCTCTAAGTTAGAGTCTTGGACGGGACTATTTCTGTTTGCTGGTAGCACAGCTATGACAATTTTCAGCGGCTATTTGATGTATGTACTGGCTGTTGATATTAAAGCAGCTTGTATTTACTGTATTGCGTCTGCTTTGTTTGCAACTAGCTTGTTTGTCTTAGCATTAATCGGTCGCGAATGGGATGATATCGGGCAACTATTTTTTATAGGGATTCTGGTGTCTATGTTAGTCCTGATTTCCTCTCTGGCTCTTTATGCCGATGTTAATAATCTCGGTACAGCTAAGGAAACAAGTATCAATACCACAACAGCCTCTGGTACTTCCGAAATTGCTTTAGCCCAACATTTAAAAAAAGTGGGAGCTAAAATGTACGGTTCTTTTACCTGCGATCACTGTCAGATGCAGAAGGAAAGTTTTGGCAAAGAAGCGGCTCGCATTATCAATTATATCGAGTGCAATCCGCAAGGGAAAAATGCTCGTCGCGATCTTTGCGAAGCTGCCAAGATTCAGGGTACTCCTACTTGGGAAATCAATGGTAAGTTTTACTCAGGGCAAAAATCTTTGCAGGAGTTAGCTGATTTATCAGGTTATCAGGGAACTCGCGAATTTAGAAACCTCTCAAATCAGGAACGTTGACAAGAGTGATTTTTGGCGATCGACCTAATCATAGTCGATCGCACGCATCTCGGTTTAAGGTATGAAAAAATACACAATTTCATATTTATTGCAACTTTGCCGGATTTCGATCAAACTGATGACATTCCGCTACACTTGTGAAATTATGAAAACAATATGAAAACGTCCAACGGTAAAACAAATGACTGATTCGGAAAACAAACCCAGCCTTCCTGAAGTTCACCGCAGCATCCCCGTTCCAAACAGCAAAGGTTTCTGGCGTAAAATGCTGGCCTACGCAGGGCCTGGATATTTGGTTTCAGTGGGTTACATGGACCCCGGAAACTGGGCGACTGACTTAGCGGGGGGAGCCAAGTTTGGCTATGCGCTATTAAGTGTGATTTTGCTATCTAATTTGATGGCAATTTTGCTGCAATCACTCTGCGTGCGTTTGGGAGTGGCAACGGGACGAGATTTGGCACAAGCTTGTCGAGATTATTTCAGTCCGCGAGTCAGTTTTTTGCTGTGGATACTTTGTGAAATTGCTATTTCTGCTTGCGATTTAGCTGAACTTGTTGGTAGTGCGATCGGGCTGCAATTGCTATTTGGCATTCCCTTAGTTTGGGGAGTGTGCATCACTGCACTAGATGTGATAATGGTGTTATTTATACAAGGAAAAGGCTTTCGTTATATCGAAGCTTTAGTGATTACAATTATTGCAATTATTGGCGGTTGCTTTATCGCAGAAATGATTTTTGCCAAACCAGATGCCGGAGGAGTTTTACTCGGTTATGTTCCCAACCTAGAGAGTTTGCAAAATCAGGCAATGCTTTATATTGCTGTTGGTATTTTGGGGGCAACTGTGATGCCGCACAATCTTTACTTGCATTCGTCGATCGTGCAAACTCGCTCTTGGGAAGAAACGGCTGATAAAAAATGGGAAGCAATTAAATTTGGCACAATTGATTCTACAGTAGCGCTGTCAATAGCTTTGTTTATTAATTCAGCTATTCTGATTTTGTCTGCAGCCAGCTTTCATTTTTCCGGCTATCAAGCAGTAGCAGAAATTCAAGATGCTTACAAACTGCTTTCTCCGGTACTGGGCGTGGGTTCTGCCAGTGCAATTTTTGCCTTTGCTTTATTGGCTTCGGGGCAGAACTCAACCTTGACAGCAACTTTAGCAGGACAGATTGTGATGGAAGGGTTTCTAAATTTTCGACTGCGACCTTGGTTGCGGCGCTTGCTAACTCGACTGATTGCAATTGTGCCGGCTTTGATCGTAATTATCTTGTTTGGGGAAGGTAGTACAACTAATTTACTGATTTTCAGTCAAGTGATTCTCAGTTTGCAATTACCCTTTGCAGTAATTCCCTTGGTAATGTTTACCTCAAACCGCAACTTAATGGGAGATTTTGTAAATCCATTTTGGCTGAAAGCCTTAGCTTGGTTAGTGGCTAGTATTATAGTAGGATTAAATAGTTGGCTGTTATTACAAACCATTTTCTAGCAATCTGAGGCTCAATTAAACTAGAAAAACAAAACCCGCCGGAGCGGGTTTTATCTTAAAGCTAATTGTTTAAGGACTGACGGTTTCAACTACTTATGAGGAACGACAACCTCATGAGCGGCAACGGGACGGGCCGAGGAAGCAGTAGTTTTCAAAAGTGCGATCGCCTGCGCGTAGCAAGGATCCTCCTTAGTCGCAACCAACATCGGTTTGTTAGCTAATTTCAGCTTTTGTTCGTCGGTTACTTCAACTTTCACATCGGGAGTAACCCCCTTGTGGCTGATATCCGTACCGTTGGGAGTATAGTAGTGAGCGATCGTCACTGCCAATCCCGAACCGTCAGCCAAAGAATGTACCGACTGCACCAAAGCTTTGCCAAAAGTTTGGCCGCCCATCACAGTTGCGCGCTTGTTATCCTTCAGAGCACCGGCCAAAATCTCGCTAGCGCTGGCCGAGTTATCATCCACGAGCACCACCAAAGGCTTGTCAGTGATTGCAGTGCGGTTGGCCCGCATTTCCTGAGAATCTCCCGTGCGATCGACTGTACGGACGATCGCCCCTGTATCCATCCACATCCGAGCGATATCAATGCTCACTCGCAGCAACCCGCCGGGATTTCCCCGCAAATCTAAAACAAAAGCATCAGCTTTCTGATCCGAGAGCTTTTTAATCGCCGCCTGCATTTGTTCCCCGGCATGAGAGCTAAACTCTTGCAAACGGATGTAACCGACATTCTGACCGCCTTCTTTCTTGAGGCTGTAGCGAACCGCTGCTACCTCAATTCTCGCCCTAGTCAGAGTTACATCAAATTCGCTTTTGCCCTCACGAGCAATCCGCAGCGTGACTTTTGTGCCTTCGTCGCCTCGAATTATCTGAGCCGCATCCGAGACAGTCATGCCTTTGGTAGTTTTGCCGTCTATCACCAAAATCCTATCGCCCGCTAGAATCCCGGCCTTCAGGGCGGGGGAATTTTCCATCGGCTCGACTACAGTAATCACTTTCGTTTTCTCGTCTTCTTCGAGCCTCATCCCCACCCCTGTCAGTTCCCCAGAGGTTTGATTCGTCAGCGCTTCGTACTGCTTCGGGTCCATAAAGCGCGTGTACTGGTCGTTTAATTTCTCTAGAGCTTTACGGAGAGCGGTATAGGCTGCTTCGCGAGAGGTATAGTTTTTGCTCAACAGTTCTTGGCGGGTCAATTGCCAGTCAGTCTTGTTAAAGCTGCCATCAACATAGTCTCGGTTCACAATTTGCCAAGCTTCATCTAAGACAGCTTTGGGGCTATCTTGAAGCTCGGCGCGGACTGATTGACTCAGGCCGGGAACGAGTAAAGATATCGAAGCGGTTGTTGCCATCGCCCCACTGAACAGGGCTGCCTGTAATTTAGAAAAGCGTCTGCGGGCTTGATTCATTGAATTTGGCTCAATTCGATTTTAGATTTTTGATTTGAGATTTTATATTGCTAAAAAATCTCACACTACTACTTAAACTATTGTGTGGAGGCTCCACTATCCCTTTGGACAGTTTAACGAGATTCATAGTCGATCGCCAACCAATTATTACTCTCTTTCAATAAACTTAATTTAAAACTTGGATTTATAAAGTGCCGTGGAAGCTAAAATCGAACAATTTTCACGTAAGTGGTTGAGCCTGCTCGTTAATGGAGCTATCGGTCTAGCAGCGCTGGCGGGGGTCGTCGCCATGCAGTCGAGCGGGGAGTTGGGCGGAATGTCCCCAGTTCGCGTTCAGGGGCAAAAGCCGCTCTCTGCAGTGTCTGCTGCCAGTTTCAAGCAAGCCGCACAGCAAGAAGCGCAGCAAGAAGCCCTGCGGCTAAAAATGGTCAAAACTATCCCTAGTTTTGGATTTGACAATTTAATTGCAGATTGGACATTTCTAAAATTTTTGCAGTATTTTGGCGACGACGAAGCCCGAGATGTGACGGGCTACAATCTGAGCCAAGATTATTTTGACATAGTTACGCAGCGCGACCCGCGGTGGGCTGACATCTACCTGTTTCTTTCCACAGCTATTTCTTTTTATCAAGGAAAGCCTGAAACCGCTGTTAACTTTATAGAGCGCGGTACTAGGGCTCTTGCCGTTTCGCCGCAACTTCATTCCCAATCGTGGATAGTGTGGCGAACTAAAGGTCTTGATGAGTTGCTGCTGTTGGGGGATATTCCAGAGTCAATTAACTCTCACGAAATGGCCGCTGATTGGGTGGAAAAAACGCCGGAAGGGAAAAATTTGGCGCAGATGTTTCGAGCAACTGCTGAGTATTTGCGCCGAGATCCCGATAGCGTGCCGGTGCGGTTTACTGCTTGGAGTACGGTTTATGCTCAAACAACTGATAAGGTGGTGCGTCAAAGGGCGAAGCAAGCTCTTGTAAAGTTGGGAGCTCAGGTGCAAAAAGATCGGGATGGAAACGAGAGTTTTATTTTGCCCCCTCGAAAGTAAGCAGAAGGAAGAAGGAAGAAGGAAGAAGGAAGAAAGGAAATGCAGTCGCAGTAATAGTTTCAGATATCAAGAATGTCCTAAATGTCAAGGCGGTTGACTGTAATTCCCCAATCTAAAATCTCAAATCGGCTTGAGTTAGTTCGCGCCATTCACCGGGTTTGAGGTCTTCGAGACGCAAATGCCCGATCGCGCACCTGACCAGCCGCAGCGTCGGAAACCCTACTGCTGCGGTCATCCGGCGCACTTGGCGGTTGCGGCCTTCTGTGAGAGTCATTTCCAGCCAAGCTGTGGGCACGTTTTTGCGAAATCTAATCGGCGGTTCGCGGGGCGGCAAAGGTGGTTCTGCTGACAATAATTGCACTTTTGCCGATCGAGTCCGATAATCTTGAATTGTGACACCTGTCTGCAAAGCGGCGATCGCACTTGCATCGGGAATTCGTTCAACTTGCACCCAGTAAGTGCGGGGATGAGCGAATTTCGGGTCACTGAGGCGGTGCTGCATTTGTCCATCATCGGTTAGCAGCAACAAACCTTCACTATCGCGATCGAGCCTTCCTACTGCATAAATGTCAGGAATAGGAATATAGTCTTTGAGTGTACTGCGTTTAGTTTCGCTGGAGTTGTCAGTGAATTGAGTTAAAACGTCGTAGGGTTTGTAAAATAGAATGTAACGATAAGGCATGACAAATTAAAAAATAAAAATGTACCAAAAGTGCAAGCAGAAACGATATAACTCCCAAAAAAACACCTTCTATCTCTCTTCACTCCTCTGCGCCCTCTGCGCCCTCTGCGGTTCATAAAAAAATAAATCTTATTAACCAACGATTCAAACCTGCTATAAAATATTGAGCCTTTAACACCCTCGCAAATCTCAACTACCCAATTTTACCATGCCCGAAGCTACTCACCGCGTTTGTATCGTCTTAGGAACTCGCCCGGAAGCGATTAAACTAGCGCCAGTAATTCAACTCTTCAAAAGTTCGCCCACCTTTGATACCCAAGTAATTTTAACCGGTCAGCACCGAGAAATGGTCGAGCAAGTAATGCAAATGTTCGATCTAAAAGCCGATCGGGATTTAGCAATTATGCAGCACCAGCAAACCTTGACGGATATTACTTCCCGGAGTTTGCAGGGTTTGGAAGCATTGTTTAAAGAATTGCAGCCCCACATCGTCTTAGTTCAGGGCGATACAACGACTGCATTTGCCGCTACTTTGGCTGCATTTTACCAGAAAATACCCGTAGGTCACGTAGAAGCCGGATTGCGAACAGATGACGTATTCAATCCTTACCCCGAAGAGGCTAACAGACGGTTGATATCTCAGCTCACACGGCTGCATTTTGCCCCGACAGAGCTGGCCCAAGAGAATTTAGGGCGATCGGGCGTTTTAGGAGAAATTCACCGCACAGGCAACACAGTAATCGATGCTTTGCTTTCTGTCGCCAAACGCGAACCAGAATGCAACATTCCCAATTTAGATTGGAGCAAATATCGCACTATCTTAGCAACAGTTCACCGCCGCGAAAATTGGGGCGAACCCTTACAAGGAATTGCTCGCGCCTTTCTCCAAATCTTAGATAAATTTCCCGACACAGCTTTACTGCTACCCCTGCACCGAAATCCTACTGTTAGAGAACCTTTGCAAGCTCTTTTGGGCGACCATCCAAGAGTATTTTTAACAGAACCTTTAGATTACGCAGAATTAGTAGGAGCGATTCAGAGATGTCATTTAATCCTCACAGATTCCGGCGGCTTGCAAGAGGAAGCACCGAGTTTGGGCAAGCCAGTTTTAGTATTGCGAGAAACCACCGAAAGACCAGAAGCAATTTCCGCAGGCACAGCTAAACTTGTAGGTACGAATTCTGATACAATTTTCACAGCAGCGGCAGAATTGCTCAGGAATTCCGAAGCATACAACGCAATGGCAATGGCAATTAATCCCTTTGGTGACGGTTTGGCAGCGTCGCGGATTTTGAAAATTGTTGAAGAGTATTTTAGTGATAAAACAGTTGACAATTGACGGTTGACGGTTGACAAGAAGTCGAAAAACTGAAAACCGATTCTCAAGTATTTATTGGCTGAGTCCGCTCTATGGGAATCTCAATCACAAACTTCGTGCCTTTGCCCAGGGTGGAATCACACCAGAGTTTTCCTCCGTGCTTTTCCTTCACCACCTGATAGCTAATGGATAAGCCTAATCCTGTCCCCTTGCCTACGGGTTTAGTAGTGAAGAAGGGATCGAATAGGCGCGATCGCGCTTTCTCTGGAATGCCCGTACCGTTATCGGCGATCGTAATCTGCACCCACTGTTTTTTTGTTTTGGTAGTCTTAATCGAAATCCGATTCGGTTGGTCAACAATATCCTGAAAACTACGTCCTTCATTGCTCTCTTCCAAAGCATCGATCGCATTTGATAGCAAGTTCATAAACACCTGATTAAGTTGACCTGCATAGCATTCTACCAACGGTAACTCGCCATATTGTCTGACTACTTCAATGGTTGGGCGTTCTGGCTGGGCTTGAAGGCGATGTTCTAAAATCATCAAGGTGTTATCAATGCCTTCATGGATATCGACAGCCTTGAATTCTGAGTGATCCAGACGAGAAAAGCTACGCAACGAAACCACAATGTCCCGAATGCGACTGGTACCCATTTTCATCGACTTAAGAATCTTAGTGAGATCCTCTTGTAGGAAGTTTAGATCCACATCGTCTAGGTCATCTTGAAGTGATGGGGACGGGTTGGGATAGTGCTTTTGATAGGCATCTAGTAATCGCAGCAAGTCATGGATGTGATCGTTGAGATGAGACAGGTTGCCGTAGATAAAGCTGACCGGGTTGTTGATTTCGTGCGCTATCCCCGCCACCATTTGCCCCAGTGCCGACATTTTTTCGTTATGCACCATCTGACTCTGGGTGCGGTGCAGTTCTTCAAGGGTACTCTCTAGTTGTTGCACCTGTTGGTTCAGTTGCAGATCGCGAGCCATCAGTTGCTCTGCCATACTCTTAAATCCCTCAGCTAAAAGCCCCACTTCATCCTGACTATCAACCGGAATAGCAATGGCTAAATTGCCTCTGGCCAATTCCTGGGTTGCCTTAGTCAGTCTTTGAATGCGATGGCTTAGAGCTTGGGTCAGACGGAAACCTCCGATCGTCACGACTGCGATCAGGACACTTCCTAATAGACCAAAGCCACCCACCACAAACCATAAATGGTGTTCTGCTTGCTCAATTTCCTTGGCAGAATGCAGTACAGCAATTTTGAGAGTTGCCCCATCGAAACCTTGTAGCTTGATTGTTTTGATCAGGTATGCTTCACCAGCAATCCCGATCTTAGTGGGCAACCCGTCTGGCTGGGGAAATTGCCAAGACCGATCGCGGTTAAGTGGCAAAGTAGCAGCCGTTACCTTCTCGCCGTCAAAAGCCACCAAATGTATGGACGTGTCGCCGCGAAGCGACTGGAGCGCTGTGTCGTCCATGGCTAATCCCGCAACCAAACCAGCTAGGATCTTTTGAGATGATTTGATTGATATTAACCCAATCATGGAAGCCGGAGCCCAGTTTTCTGCCAGGAGAACTCCCGGTAACTCTAGTCCGGTTCGGGCGGCACGGTTCACAGAGCCATCCTGCAATCTCGCCTGTCTTATTGCTCCCAACTGTGAAGACACTAAGACTTGACCATCAGCGTCAACTATTCTGATCAAATCCAGTTTAAAACCAGCTTGGATTGGTAATACTGTTCGCAGTAATAAAGGGCGATCGCCCTTTATTACTGCTGTAATGACATCATTATTTTCACTCACCGAACGGGCTTTCACACGGAGTGATTCTTGCCTTTGCTTTAGAGTTTCCTGCAGCATACTAGCCAGATCCACGATCTCCCTTCGCCCCATTTGCTCTAAGTTGTTTCTAGCAAAATAACCAAAACCCAAGGTTCCGACAGTCCATAGACTCAGAAATGCCAACAACAGAGGTGATAACAACTTGGCGGAAACGGGTAACCGCGCGTATCTGGACTGGATGGCCATAGCTCTTAATCCTTGGCGGATTGGCTCACGGAAATAAAGCCAGACTCCTCCATCGCGTTGATTCCGGGCGGACTAGAGATGTATTTAATTAGCGCTTGGGTAGCCTCTGAAGGTTTTTTGTGCCACAGAATTGAAATGGTCCGAACCATCGGATACTTGCCCGCTTTGACATTTTCTCGTGTTGGTTCAACCCCGTTGAGGCTGAGGCGGTTGACAGGTAGTTTTTCGGAAATGGCGTGAGCCAGGGAAAAGGTACCGATGCTGTAAGGAGTGCTTTGAATTGCGTCGATCAATTCCCCTTCTTTCCGAAAGACTACTGCTTCTAATGAATTTTTTAAATCTGCTCCTAGGTAATATTTCCGCAATAGCCGCTTGGCAGATTCATCTTCTGGGCGATCGAGCAGTACAATTTTAGCATCGGCTCCTCCGAGTTCCTTCCAGTTGGTAATAGTGCCGCTATAAATGCCTTTGAGGTCTTCAGTAGTAAGGTTTTTCACCCCTGTGACGCTGGAATGAGTGGCCACTATAAGGGCATCGTGGGCAACATCACGAGACTCTAAAGTGCCATCATTTTCTTCTGGCTTTAATGTTCTCGATATTGCACCTACATCGACTAATGTCTGTTTAACCCCATCAATTATATTTTCGGACTGCCCTGGTTCTAGGTTAGTAATTTTGACGTTTTTTGCGGTAGCTTCGTAGTGGGTTTGCAGCACCTTCATAAGACCCAACGTGCTGCTTGACGCCCCAAATTTAATCGAGGTTTGGGTTTGCGTTGCGGCAGTCGTGGGCGCTGTTGTCGTGGTGGCACTGCTGGTCGTCGTACTGCAACTAGGCAGCCCTAAGAGGGCGATCGCAGTTAAAGCTAGGGTAAGTAAATTTTGTTTCATGTTAAAAGTCCTATACTCCTATTATCTTGTGCTATTAAAGATGATTGAGGTACTCACAAATCGAGTTTTTGAGTATTTTATCGCGCTCGCAACTCACTCGATATTTTTTGTTTTTTTAGGAGAAAAAAAATTGATATCTCATTGTTGATTTTACCCCTCCTAAATTTTATGCTAAATAATTAAAATTTGCAATAAATCGAGCGCCACGTTTTGTGATGCTGTTTGATATGAATAGTTAGCGAGCGCATGATAATTATGAAAGATGTGCTCGCAGAATTATCATGCGCTCGCTCTATTTAAAATTACTGTAACAGCTCAATCTGGAAGCTTTTATCCTGACTAATTTATCTTAATTACCAGTTACAGATGAGTTTTTTGTTGAGCTTCATAGGTCGATTTGCGAGGTAAAACGACTAAAATCCGAAATCATTTGATTTAGGTGAGTTTCGGTACTGTCGCTAAGAATGTTGGCTTTGTCAGTTATTTTTTTTTAAGGAGAGGGAACTGGTGACAGAAAATTGCTGCTGCCTTTATAACCAGATAAAATAGCCAGTTTTTCCAAAGATTGCCTACCCGTGTAATATTTCCCCCGAATTTCCCAGGTGGGATAAGCTTTGATATTGGCAGCTTTGCACAAATCCGGTTGAGCATCTTTGCCTCTGGGGTCGCACTCTATGTAAGTAATTGCGGTAAATGCTTCTTTGCCGAAAAGTTCTTGTTGGGTGTGACAGTGAGGACACCAGTAAGCACCGTACATTCTAGCTTTGATGGTCTGCAAATGGGTTGCTAAAGCGATTTGATCGGGTACGGATTCGCTGCGAATAGGTGGCGCTTCTTGTTCGGTAACAGGCTGTGCGAAAGGGGGAGGAGGAGGGAGGGTTTGTGCTAATCTTTGAGTGGGTTTATTGCTGAAACTGAACTGTGCAATTCTTCCGTCTGCTTTGGTAGTGACGAAAATCCCCAAAGTCAGGAAAATGCCGATCGCACAAAAGTTGAATTTGCTTACTCTCATCTTGGATTTCATCTTGAATTTACTAGGATTTCGCGAGCTTGATTCATAGCCTCTACAGCATTGTTTACCACAAAGATGTTAAATTGTGCTAAACCTTTAAAAAAAAGTTGACTTTCGGCGCTGTGATTTAATAATATAACTTGTTTGTTAGCTTTGAGAGCGAGGGCAATTTCCGAAGCAGTGCCCGTCCCCATACCGCAGGCAATTATTACGTCTGAAGAAAGAACGTTAATGTTATTTCTGGCGTTTCCCATATCGGTGACAATGGCAATATCTACAGATTCAGAAATGCCGCGAGTGTCATTCCCCGGAAGGATGCCGACTGTTAAACCGTTAGCTGATTTTGCTCCTTTGTTGGCTGCATCCATGACGCCGACATTTCTGCCGCCAGTTAGCAATATCCATCCTGCTTCCGCGATGAGTTGTCCGAGTTGATAGGCGTTTTCTAAGTCTGTTGATGTGGCACTTTCGCCGGGGCCCATGAGGCCAATGATGATTTTTTTCATAGTTTTGGGGTGAATATGGTGTTATTAATAACTTGCTAGTTTTTTGGCACTTTTTACCAATGTATGTTATCATATAAATAGTGGATTACTAAAAACAGTTTGTAAGCCCAATAACTTCCTGAAGTTTCCTAGTAGTTTTACAATGTATGCTGATTTAACATTAAGAAGTGAGAGATAACATGAGTGTCGCCCAAAACCAGGAAACAAAGCTGATGGAAAAAATCCGTAGTTTACCGCCGGATAAAATTACGGTATTAGAAGATTTTATCGATTTCCTTTTAACCCGAAGTGAAGATCGTCTTCTCGTTGATACTGCAACTAAACTCTCAGAAGCAGCTTTTGCTAAAATTTGGGATAACCCAGAGGACGCGGAGTATGACGAGTTATAATTTTGGTGATGTGGTTTTAGTTCCGTTTCCTTTTACAGATCAAACTACCAATAAAAAACGTCCAGCCGTTGTGATTAGTTCTGACGTTTATAATGCAGAATATCCCGATCGCATTCTGATGGGTATAACTAGCCAAGTTAGCAGTAGCCCGAAAGTCTGTGATATTGTCATAACAGATTGGCGAGGGGCTGGGCTTTTAAAAGCTTCTATGATTAAGCCTGTTATTACGACAATTGAGAAGCAACTGATACTCAAAAAATTGGGAAGGCTTCAAGAGGTAGATATTCAGTCTTTGAAAGAGGGATTGATTGGAATTATAGGTAATAGTTGAGTGATCGCCCTTCTGAATTATTAGAAAGGGCGATCGCTCTTTTTTAACCGCAGATGGACGCAGATTAACGCAGATGCAAGAAGGGCGATCGCTCTTTTGATTGTAAAACTGGCGATCGCACACTATTTCTTTTGGGGAAATTCTACCAATTCTGATTCCTTAAGACGTTGCGATAATAGGCAATCTTCAAAGCTGAAAGCTTCTGAGTCTAGAAAACTAGCGATCGCCATTTCGATCGCAGCTTCGAGAGAGCATTCTAGCTGCGTAGCTTTTTCCATCAGGGCGACTTTCACATAGTCAGGTAAATGGGTCATCAGCGAATGAATAGCTTCTGGTGGTAAGTGTTGGATATTGAGGGTCTGAGTCATTGTTCTCTGGGGATTTTAACGTTGTAGGGAGGATTTGTAGCTTGAAGGATGAGGGTTTCTAATTCATATAATAACCCGGGTTTTTGCCATTGGTTGAGGGTAACAAAGGCAATCCTTACATCATCTGGATCGTAGCGATCGAGCCAGCCCCAGAGGAAGGCTTTGTGACCACCTCGCAGTCGATCGCGGAGGTTCTTGGCTTTGCCGATGTAGAGTAATCCTTGAATGCGATGTCGAAAGGCGTACAAACCAACTCTAGCAGGAATTGTGTCGAAGTCGTGGCTGAGAGGATGGCACTGAGCGAAGGGGGTAAAGGCGAGAGTGTCGAGAATTTGGCGGGCTTCTTGCTGGATGGGGTTGGTCATGGAAATTGCCAGATGCAAGCGGTTATTCCATCCTACAAGTAGAAGCGATCGCTCTTTTAATGAACCGCAAAAAAGGAGCTCGCGAATTCATTCCAAATAGCGATCGCCTTTCTGAATTGTCCTTAGAAAGGGCGAGCGCTATTTTCTGATAGTGGAAAAAGGGCGATCGCGACTTCATTTCAGAGCGAGGGCGATCGCTATTTTCTGATAGTGGAAAAGGGGCGAGCGCTTTGGTTGTTGGTGAGAGTTAAGGAAAGGGAACTCGCCAATATTACTCCTTCATTCCATTTCGAGACTTCCAATATGCTTCAAGAGGACTCATCGTTCGAGACAGAACTGTTTTAACATCTTGGTCATAATTATAAATTGGCTTCTTGTTCTTGTCCAATGTTTTCCCATTAGCAACCTCATTCCAATCTTTAACTGTGTCAGAGCTATTCACAACAGCCAGATGTAAATGATTCCACTCGGTTGTTGTTCCTAGTTTTTGTCCTGGAACAACTCGATCTCCTTCCTTCACGTCTATCTTTTGATTAAGATGACCGTACCACCAACGACGACCTGTTGTTTTATTACTACTGTCCATCTCATCAATAGCAATAAAGGTTCCATATTTTGAGTCATAACCCAGTTTGGTACTATCTGTTACCTTAACAACTTTGCCCTGAACTGCTGCTCCAACAGGTGTATTTTTTCCAGCATCAATGTCTATACCAGAGTGAGATCCCGATATTTTCCCGTTCTCTCCAGGATAGTAACCTGCATCATACGCATAACCAGTATTCACCGAGTGTGGTTTACCAAAGATAGAGGTTGAAAGGTCTTCGTAGATTTTCCGAACATCACTTGGCATATCTGTTTGCCATTTATCACCACCAGGGAAATTGCCATAATAAGGGCCATACTGTGCGCTTTCGCCGCCAATTCGATCCCATTTATCGTCAATTGTTTTCTGCGCCCAACCTGTTTCGCCCTTTGTGTTAGCTGGGTTACTTAGGAAATTGTTCAAGACGGTTTCAATCTTAGGATAGTAACTACCTGAAGAAATTGGTGGCGTAATATCCTTCCAAGAAAGGTCAAAGTCAGCCTTTGAATCTCGATCGTAGAAAAGGGCAACAACACGATACGTACCCCCTTCTTTGGGTTTGAATTCGTATTCTTTAGGATTGCTGTAATACTCTTGCCACCAAGGGCGAGTATCTGGATTAATCGATGTATCTGTGATAGGAGTGATTAATTCCCACGCATCAGGCTTGTCAATGGGTCGGGCAAATAACCGGAATCCGTCATCACCTCTAGCACTGAATTTGTAAGTTTTATTAGCCTCAAAGTCCGTATCGGTGTAGGTTTTGATTACGAAGTTGTCGGCGGGGAACTTAGAATTACCAGCGGGAGAACCATTACCCCAATCAAATTTTAGCTCTTTTTTGCTGTTGGAGCCTAAATCAAAAGAACCAAGGAATTTCGATGTAGGAGTCGCCTCGCTTAGCTTTCCGGGTGGCTGGAGTTCACTGCCTCGATCCCACTTATAAACCTCTGCTTTCCAATTTTTTGAGATATCAACGTTAGCGCTAGGAATTGATGGAGGAGAAGACACATCTTTAACAAAAGACTCGAAAGCCTTAACCCCTCCAAAATCGATAGTAGCCACTTTGCTACCATTCCAAGTCATAGAACCCTTCTCAAACAACTGTTTGATAAATCCGTTAGCCTGTTCAACCTGATTTTGAAGTGGTTTACCCATCCGGCTTTCACCACCAATTTTGAGATATTCTTTGCCAATCTCTCCCACTATCTGAATCGGAGTCGGATTAGGAGTCAGAGTTGGACGTGGCAAAAGTATCGTCTCATCAAGTTTTGTTACCTCTCCACTTGAACCCGTAAAATTCAAAACCGCCTCATAGGGATCAATCGCCGATCGACTTCCCTTATCAACCAGCACATAATAATTACCTGGTGCTAAATTTGCCGTCCCATAAAGTATATTGGATGTCTGGGCAGCACTGGCGATCGTATTTCCATTGCTGTCATACAGCGTCGCACTACCTTCAAGAAAATTCAAAGAGAATTGGAACAAAGGAATCGTTTGATTGACAGTGAAACTTAACTTATCGGAGGTATTAGAACTATTTAACCATCCTACATACTTTCTCCGTCCATCTCCGACAGCATTCCAATCTTGCGTCGCCCTTTCCATTGGCGTGACTTTCCCTTCTCCATCCCAAGTTATAGGCGTGATAAACGGTGAAGGCGTGTAACTTTGTGGCGCTGTTTCCTTCGCAACTTCCACAGCTTTATTCAAATTCACCACCCCAAAACCCGTTTCTTCATCCCATCCGGGTTCCTTCAGATCGATCGCACTTCCGGTCAAAACGTCAATCACTTGAGTAGGATTCAAATCGGGATTACTCTCCCAAACCTTAGACACCATCCCCGCCGCTTTGGCCGCCGCAATAGAAGTCCCCGCCATCGTGCCTAAATCATCGCCAACAGTCGATAAAGTCGGATTGTCGATCGCACCTCCGGGCACTAAAATATCCAAACCGTAGCCGTAGCTGGAATAATCCGATCGCCCAAATCCATCAGATGAACCAACCGTGAGAATATTCTCAAACTCCTGGGAAGACTGACCCAAAACAGACATCACACCGCCGTCATTCCCAGCCGCTACAACTAACAGCACTCCATTCTGACGCGCATTTTCTAATGCAGCACGTTCTCTGGGTGTAAATTCGTAACGAGTGGTAATGCTTCCATCAGCATTCTTTTGAGTTAAATCGAGGGGAAGAAGTGCGATCGCATTCTTCTTCTTTTGTGCCTTCGCCTCACCCACAAAATCAGTTAAAGCTAAATCCCATTCCCCAGAACCAATTGCCCGACTTAGATAAACATTCGCTTTATCGTTGTAGCCATCAATGCCTTTGTCGTTGCCTTGAATTGCACTAACTAAACCCCAGCTAAATGTGCCGTGTTCGTTACCTGTGCCGGCAGTAAACAAAGGATTGCTGTCTTTGTCAATGCGATCGCGCCCCAATGTCACTTTAGAGTAATCCAAATCGGGATTGTTCGCCGCAAACCCAGTATCGATGATGCCGATAAATGCGCGATTTTCTGGCGGCGAACTAATCGGTAATACGCTTTCAATCGGCGGTTCGGGGTCGATCGGCTGCGACAGATCGTCGATCGGCTCAAGTCCAACTAGAGGCGGTTCCGGGGCGATCGTAGGCGGTTGCACCGGTGGTGTTGGAGGGGCGATCGGCAGCGTTGCTACAGGCGGTGTTACCACAGGCGGCGTTTCGACAGGTGGCGTTGTCTCAATCGGTGGTGCGACAGCCACAGGCGGTTTTGTCTCCACAGGTGGCGTTTCCACAGGAGGCGCTACAGCCACAGGTGGTTTTGGATCGATCGGTGGCGTTTCCACAGGAGGCGTGACAGCAACCGGCGTTGTCTCCACAGGAGGCGTTTCCACAGGAGGCGCGACAGCCACCGGCGGTTTTGTCTCAATCGGTGGCGTTTCCACAGGAGGCGTGACAGCAACCGGCGGTTTTGTCTCAATCGGTGGCGTTGTTACGGGTGGCGCGACAGCCACAGGTGGTTTTGTCTCCACAGGTGGCGTTTCCACAGGAGGCGCGACAGCCACAGGCGGTTTTGTCTCAATCGGTGGCGTTTCCACAGGAGGCGCGACAGCCACAGGTGGTTTTGTCTCAATCGGTGGCGTTGTTACGGGTGGCGCGACAGCAACCGGTGGTTTTGTCTCCACAGGTGGCGTTTCCACAGGAGGCGCGACAGCAACAGGCGGTTTTGTCTCCACAGGTGGCGTTTCCACAGGAAGCGGTTCCACCACCGGCTGCTTTGATTTGACATAATCGATCAATTCCTTGCCGCCATCAAGTTTAGTCCAATCCTTACTTGGATCGATCACTTTCTCTATTGCCGGTGCTTTCCCCGTCGCACCTGTTAAATTGAAAACCAAATCGTTGTAATCTTTATCTGAACCCTGATCGACGCGCTGATCTTCCATTGCAAAGGCCTTGCCGTTGCCAGTGACATCTGCTACTTGACCGTACAACCAAGCATCATCTGGATTAGTGCTAGATAATGATAGCAGCGGGCGTTTGTCACCGCCGACACTGGGATTCTTAAACACATCTTGCACCGTACCATTTGGCACCAGCATCACCGCAAAAACCTCTCCAGGTTTCATCGGAAATGTTTTCGCGCCGCTGTACGGCCCTTCGTTATAATTTGCTTCTCCTAAACTGCCATTAAATAGTGGATTTGCACCTTCTGTGGGGTCAGAAATTACTACGTGACCAAAGGTAGAATTAGTCAGGGATCGTCTTGCTGCTTCTTTGATAAATTCTTGAGAACCCGGGGTAAATTTCTCCATTCCCAGCACGCTGAAAATGGCAACTTCACCTTGATAATTGCCGCCGTCGTGCAGCCAATCAAAGCCAACTTGACCCGTTGAATCTGTAGCGAAAAAGCCGGAGTCAACGCCTAAACCTGTCAGCGGGTCAACTTTGCCATCTGGAGTTAAACTAACTTGATAATTTGTATCGCGGGAGGGTGCAGAAATTTTGAGTGCATAATTAGTTGCGCCCAAATTATCGATGCTAAAAGTTCCCGAATTTGTGCCGTTGGTTTCGATGTCTTTGACGACTTTTCCCTGACTGTCGAGGAGTTGCATCCCGACAATGGAACTAAATCCTTCAGCCGTAACTCGAAAGCTGCCTGTATTCAGCCGATTAAAACGATAGGTGTCTGTGGGGTCAGTTTTACCGGCGAAGTCGATGGAGAAATAGTTGTCGTTCAGATTGCCGATCGATATATTAGACATGAGGCACCCTTGATGAATCCAATAATTTGGGCTGATATGTATCTATCAGAGGTGCGCCGGAGTTTTTATGCGGTTTGTAATATAACTTCACACAGAGTGTGGATTAACTCGCATAACTTCCGCCGCTACTTATCTATCTGGAGTACGTCGGAGTTTTTATGCGAAGTTTCTGTTTTTGTAATATAACTTTACATAGAAGGTGCGAGCGCCCGTAGGGAATGGCACTATTCGGACTTAGCATGGGCCCAGAAACCGGGTTTTTTACGAATATACTTCGTTTGGGCTTGCCGATTTGGTAAAAAACCCGGTTTCTAGGAGTCGGAGTGCGTCCAATATTCTTTAAACCGACGTAGACTAGCTAAAAAATCTCCCCAACAATCATCCCCGCCAATATTACAAACCCCACCCAAACATTTTGGCGAAAGATTTGACCGTAAACAAGCTTAGGAATATCCGCATTCCGCAGTTGACTGTACTGCAAAAACCACAAAATCGCCGCCGCACTAATTGCCATCCAAAAACCAATGTGCAAGTGCAGATTAACTCCCACTGCTGTCAATAAACCGACTGTACTTATAAAGAAAAACCCCACAGCATTAGCTGCATTATCTCCAAAAAATATCGCGCTGGAATTAACCCCCAAACGCAGGTCGTCTTCCCGATCGCTCATCGCATAAACTGTATCAAATCCCATCGTCCACAGCACGACTGCACCCCACAGAAACCAAGTCCCTAATTCTAGTTTCCCAACGGCCGCACTCCAACTAATTAAAACTGCAAAACCCCAGGCAATTGATAGCACTAATTGCGGCACTGGGAAGAATCTTTTTGCTAGCGGATAGCAGATAATTACTGGTACGGCGGCGACGCATAGCCAGAAACTTAAAGGATTGAGATAAAAAGCGAGAATTGCCGCACAAGTAAAGGAAATTAAAGCAACTCCGATTCCAGTTCGCACAGTGAGGGCGCGGGATGCTAGGGGGCGCGATCGCGTTCTTTCTACTTCGGGATCGATATCGCGATCCCACAAGTCGTTGATGACGCATCCCGCCGCACTCGTGGCTAAGGTTCCCAACACAATCACACCCACCAATGCAGCAGGCGGCCTCCCGTCTGCTGCTAAAAAGACGGCCCAGAGGGCTGGAATCATTAAAATCAGCCTTCCTGCTGGCTTGTCCCATCTCAACAGCCTCACGACGGTTAGCAATGTGGATTCGGGTTGGCGATCGGGCTCTTTAAGCATTTCAATTCTAGATTTGATATTTTTAACTGTAAATTTTATCAAATTTTAGGCACAATCACTTACTATCTCTGCTGCCGATCGCACTTCTGCCGAAATTTCAAACAGGTGGAAGTCTTTGCCAGCCAGCAGTTCCAGATTTTTGCTAATTTAATAGAATGCCTCACTGGATTCGTGAAATAATCATAAATATCTATCAACCCCGATACTCCAATGGTTAATTCACTTGCTTCTACGGAGTCAAATCGTATTATTGCTGCTATTGATATGGGTACTAACTCCTTTCACATGGTGGTGGCACGGATCGATCCGAAATTGCCCGCGTTTACGATTATTGCTAGAGAAAAAGATACGGTTCGGTTGGGCGATTGCGAGGCAAAAACAGGGTGCTTGAAGTCCGAGGTTATGGAAAGGGCGATCGCCACTCTGCGCCGCTTTCAAGATATTGCTAAAACTTTCAATGCCGAACAAATTATTGCTGTGGCTACCAGTGCAGTTCGAGAAGCCCCTAACGGGCGGGATTTTCTCAAACAAGTTGCTGACGAATTAAACCTGAATGTTAGTTTGATTTCCGGTCAGGAAGAAGCGCGGAGAATTTATCTCGGTGTTCTTTCGGGTATGGAGTTTAACAATCAATCGCAGGTGATTATTGATATTGGTGGCGGTTCTACGGAGTTGATTTTAGGAGACAGTTCTGAGCCTCGCTGTCTCACCAGTACAAAAATAGGTGCTGTTCGCTTAACAGGACAATTTGTCAAAACTGACCCGATAAGCAGGGAGGAGTTTGCTTATTTGCAAGCTTATATTCGGATTTCGCTGGAAAGACCGATCGACGAATTGCGATCTCAATTCCATGAGGGCGAACCTTTGCGCTTGATTGGCACTGCTGGAACCATCGAAACTCTGGCTGCAATTAACGCTCGCGAAAAGTTGGGAACAGTGCCGAATCCCCTAGCCGGATATCAGTTAAGTTTAAAAGATTTGCGCGATTTAGTCAATCGTTTTCGCAAACTTTCTTATGCCGAAAGGTTGGCAATTCCGGGAATGTCGGACAAGCGGGCAGAAATTATTCTCGCAGGATCGATGATTTTGCAAGAAGCTATGACACTATTAGGAATTGAATCGCTGACTGTGTGCGATCGGTCTCTGAGAGAAGGCGTAATTGTTGACTGGATGCTAACTCACGGTTTAATTGAAAACCGCTTGCGCTATCAAGGGTCAATCCGCCAGCGCAGCATTCTGCACATGGCTGACAAATATCAAGTCAATTTAGAACAAAGCGAAAGAACCGCAGCATTTGCGCTCAATTTCTTCGACCAAACTCAAGGAATTTTACACAATTGGGGAACCGAAGAACGCGAGTTGCTGTGGGCTGCCGCGATTCTGCACAACTGCGGTTTGTACGTCAGTCATTCAGCGCACCACAAGCATTCTTACTATTTAATTCGCAATGGTGAGTTATTGGGCTACACTGAAACAGAGATTGAAGTAATTGCCAATTTGGCTCGCTATCACCGGAAGAATCCTCCTAAAAAGAAGCACGAAAATTTTATCATCCTTCCTAAACATTACCGGGAATTAGTCAGTAAATTGCATCCTTTCCTGCGGCTGGCTGTGGCTTTAGATAGGCGACAAATAGGCGCTATTTGTGATTTTAAATGCCAACACCGCCCGGAAGTTAGAGAGTTTCACTTGCGACTACAACCGCTCAATTCCGAAGACGATTGCGCTCTAGAGCTGTGGAGTTTGGATTATAAAAAGCCATTTTTTGAATACGAGTACAATCTCAAATTAGTGGCCACTTTGGAACCGAATATCCTGACAGTTTAAAGAATAGTCAGAGCCGGAAAACGAAAAACTTTAGGGTGCGTATTTCGCACCATTAGTTTCAACTTAACCCCAAATGTAGTAGCAATATTGTGTTTGATTCCATACTCCTCCCGATCGCCATAGCCTGCCTTCAGAAGGCAGGGTGGCGGTTAATTGTAGGTAATTGCTCAACTAGGGGAAAAAAGGGAGCCATGAAGAGAGAGGGCTTTTTGAATAGCTTGATAAGCAGTTAAGC
>NZ_JAUBQM010000189.1:0-1746 GCF_036701245.1 Microcoleus sp. Pol14D4 | reverse complement strand
CTTAACTGCTTATCAAGCTATTCAAAAAGCCCTCTCTCTTCATGGCTCCCTTTTTTCCCCTAGTTGAGCAATTACAATCTAAGTTTACCGATACCTGTAGTGTTTAACCTATCTTCTTGGGCGAACGAGGGAAAGTCGCTCGTCGATTGGTTGATTAATGAATTGCTAGAAAAATATCAGGTTCCCAAGTCATTGAGCGAGCATTGGATTACACAACAGCAGCTAATCTTATTGCTGGATGGGCTGGATGAAGTTCTAGAAGACTATCGCAACGATTGCGTTCGTGCGTTAAACAAGTTTATTGGGGATTATCCCCAAACCGAGATAGCAGTTTGTAGCCGAGTAAAAGATTACGAGGCGCTGACAGAACGCTTACAGCTCAGCAGTGCCCTTTGCCTGCAACCCCTCTCACCAGAGCAAATACATCAGTTTTTAGAAAGCGTAGGTGGCTCTCTGGCAGGCTTAAAAGTGCTGCTTAAAAACGATGCGGAACTAGAGCAGCTTGCTCAAACGCCGCTGATTGCAAACTTTATGAGTGTGGCATACCAGGGATGGTCAGCCGAAGAGTTGATACCCCAATTGAGAACTCCAGCAGATCGTCATCAACGTTTATTTGATACTTATATCGATCGCAGGCTAGAGCAAGGTGCTGCTTCAAAATATTCCAAAGATAATGTGCTGCGTTGGCTGAGTTCGTTGGCAAGCCGGATGGTGCGGGAAAAGCAAACGATCTTCTTGATTGAGAAGATGCAGCCAACCTGGCTAAACAATGGCAGAGAGGAAAGAGCTTATCGAATTAGAGCTTTTCTGATTGGTGGGCTAAGTTTTGGGCTGATTGGTTGGCTGATTGCTTGGTTGATTGCTTGGGTGATTGATAAGCAGATTAATGGGCCGATTTATGGGCTGCTTTGTGGGCTATTTTGTGGGCTGTTTTTTGGACCGATTGGTGGGCTGATTACTGGTTTACCAATAAAAATATCACCCTTAGAAAAACCTAGTTGGTCATGGCAAAGAGCTAAGTCTAGATTTGTACGTGAATTTTCTACTGGTGTCTATTACGGGCTGATTGCTGGGCTGAGTGGTGGGCTGACTGGGCTGAGTCTTAAGCTGATTCAGTCGGGAGGTAAACTGGGTGAGTTAGTTGCTACGCTGAGTAGTGCGCTGAGTGGTGCGCTAATTTTAGGGCTGATTTTAGGGCTGATTTTTGGACTGGGTAGCGGACTGGATAGTTCTGAAATAGTTCAGCGAACAGTTCCAAATCAGGGAATTCGCACTTCTCTAAGAAACTGCGTTTTCATCGGGCTGATTGTTGGGCTGAGCTTGGGGCTGAGTTTTGGGCTGATTGGTAAGTGGATTCTTGGGCTGAGTTTTGGCCTGAGTTTTGGACTGATTTCTGCACTGAAGTACGGTGGAGCAGCTTGCATTCAACACTTCACTCTGCGCTGGACACTTCACCAGAAGAATCGCATCCCCCAAAACTATGCAAAATTCCTTGACTTTATTTCAGGGCGTCGTTTGATGAAAAGAGTTGGGGGCGGTTATGTCTTTTTCCACCGGATGCTGTTAGAACATTTTGCTCGAATGAACCCTAACTAAAACCAATCTAGAGAATCGTAATCCTGAAGTTGAAAGATGGAGGAGAATAATGGTTAACAAAGCGCCCCTGAAACAGGGTAAGCTCATCTAATTTGGTATAAATTGTACTTGACAAAAAGCCGCCAATAGGCTCTATATCTGTGCACCGAA